>DASZXM010000117.1:0-2097 GCA_035546415.1 Pseudonocardiaceae bacterium | reverse complement strand
CCGGGGGCGGTCGTCGAACAGCGCGGCCGCCGCGGTGGGCTGCCACTGCCGGACGCCGTCGCGGCGGGCGGCCACGGTGGCGGCGACCGCCAGGGTCGCCGCTGCCCGGTCGGCGTCGCTCACCTCGCGGCCCAGTGAGCGGACGCCGGCGAACCGCGGGTCCCAGGACGGGGTGTCCACGGCGAGCGGACGTTCACCGGTCGTCTCGGGTTCGGCAGGCGCCGCCGACAGCACCGGGGCCGGTGTGGACGTGCGGGCGAGCAGATCGGTGGCCAGGCCGATCAGGACCTGCGCCGACTCGCGCATGTCCAGCGTGCTCCGCACGAACTCGTACGCCGCCGTGCGCAGCTTGTGCTCCCGGTCGGGCTGCCCGGCCAGCGCGGCG
This sequence comes from Pseudonocardiaceae bacterium, assembly GCA_035546415.1. Taxonomy (GTDB): domain Bacteria; phylum Actinomycetota; class Actinomycetes; order Mycobacteriales; family Pseudonocardiaceae; genus DATEPR01. The sequence goes on along the minus strand of DASZXM010000117.1, from coordinate 1,712 downwards.
GCCACCGCGCCCAGCGACTCGGCCCGCGCCATCACCAGGTGGTCGCCCGGCACCAGCGGGGCGACGTCCACGGACGTCTCGGTGACCACCACGCAGCCGTTGCAGATCGCCTCCAGCACCCGCACCCATTCCAGCGCGGTGGACCGCTCGCGGTGCAGGTTCAGGATCAGCCGGGAGCCGGCCAGGTGTTCGTGCTTGGCCCTGCCCGGCAGGAAGTCCACCCGGGCCGGGCCCATCGGCTCGTGCGGTGGCGTGAGCAGGCGGACCCGCAGGTGGTCCAGGTCGGCCGCGTAGTCGCGGAGCAGGGCCGAACGGCGCCGCTCCGCCGTGCCCAGGTAGGTGACGTCGACGTCGCGCGGGTGATCCGGGTCGCCGCCCCAGCGGTCCCACAGCGGGCTGTAGCCGAGCTGGAAGTGCTCGACGGCGCCGCCGCGTGCCCGCAGCTCCGCCGTGGAGTCCACGTTGATGTCCACGGCGGCACCCAGTTCGGGCAGCAGCGACGCGGTGCGCTCGAACGTCGCGGTGCCCGGGTGCTCGACGCAGAACGCGATCGTGCGCCCGCACTGCTCCGCCGAGGGCCGGTCGGCCTCCGGGGTGACCGCGAAGTACTCGTGCGGCACCACCACGTACACCGTGTCCGGTCCCGCGTCGGGGTAGCGGCCGGTGACGGTTCTGGCCCGGCCGCCCGCCCGGCGCACGGCGTCGGCGACGACCTCCAGCAGTTCGTCCATGAACACCGAGTCGCCGACGGCGGAGACGAAGCACAGCTCGGGTGTCACGGGTGTCGTGTCTTCTTCCGCACCGCGCGCAGCGGCGCGGTCACCCGCCAGCTGACGGTCGCCCGGGTGGCGGCCAGCTCGTTCGACAGTTCCTCGATGCGCTGCTGCGCCGTGGCGTCGGCGACCTTCGGCTGCCGGGGCGGTGGGGGCGCGGTGAACGAGGGTTGACCGGCCAGCAGCAGTTCGGCGTCCAGCAGGCGCAGCCGCAGGTCGTCGCGCCCGCGCCGGACCTCGGCCAGTTCGGCGCGCAGCGCGTCCCGCTCGGCCCGGGCCGCGGCCAGTTCGGCGCGCAGCGTCTCGGTGGCGTCCCGGACGGCGTGGTCGACGTGTTCGGGGCTGTCCTCGGCGAGCAGCCGGTCCCGGTCGGCCTGCACGTCGCGCAGCCCGGCGTCCGCGGCGGCCAGCTGGGCCATCAGCCGTTCCCGCTCCGCGACGAACACCACCCGCTCGGCGCGCAGCCGGGTCAGCTCGCCGCGCAACGGCCCGGAGAGGTCGCTGAGGTCTTCGGTCATCACCGCGCTCCTGCTCGGATCGGCCCGTCGAGGAGCTTGGTCAGCACCTCGGAGTAGTCGGTCACGTAACCAGTGGGGTCGAGCCAGCCGGACAGGTCGCGGTAGGCGGCCGCCGCCATGTCCCTGCGTTGCTCGACCGGAGTCTCGCACGCCCTGATCAGCGCCACCGCGAGGGCGTCCACGTCGTTGGGTTCGAACAGCCAGCCGCTGCGGCCGTCGCCGATCATCTCCCGGGCGCCGAACACGTCACTGGCCACGACCGGGATGCCGCAGCACACCGCTTCCAGGATGGACCGCGGCAGCGACTCGATGTCGGAGCTGTTCACGAACAGGTCGGCCGCCTGGAGCCACGGCGTCGGGTCGCGTTGGACGGGCACGAGCCGGACGCTGTCGGACAGGTCGCTGCGCTGGACGAGGTCGG
>DASZXM010000116.1:0-7774 GCA_035546415.1 Pseudonocardiaceae bacterium | reverse complement strand
TGCCAGGTGCTGGCGCCACCGTTGGGGTTGTTCGGGTTGTTCAGGTGGTGCGTGCCACCGTTGGGGGTGCCGCCGTTCCAGGCCTGGGTGCCCATCTCGTGCACCTGCTGGTCCGTCATGCCCTGCGGGAACATCGTGCTGAACGGCTTGTTGCCCTGGGTGACGTTGGGGTTGTTGCCGGCCTGCGGCGCGCCGGGGCCGACGCTCGCGCCCGGGCCGGCCAGTGGCCCGTTGGTGACCTCGTAGACGCCGTTGGGCCGGTGGTTGCCGACGTTGATCGGCCGGCCGGACGCGTCGACACCGCTGGTCACGTCCACGCCCTGGCCGTGCACGATCGGCCGCGGACCGGCCGGGCCCGCGGGCGGCGGGGGCAGGGTGTGCGCCGGCGGTGGCCCGGTGATGTCGCCACTCGCGACGTGCCCACCGACCGTCTGCGGCCGGTGCCACGCGTTCGGGATGCCGGGGCCGGGCGGCTGGGCGGGCTTGAAGTCGCCGTGGGAGGTGTGTGCGTGGGTCTCCCCCGGCACCTGCGAGGACATCAGGTTCGGACCGATCGCCCCCGGCCGAGGCACGGACGGGTAGCTGTAGTCCTGCGTCGGCCGGTTGTGCAGGTCGTGCATCCGGGCCAACTGCTCCGGCGTGGGCAGCGGGCGATCCCCGGGCCTGGGCAGTGCGCCGTAGTCGACGTGGGTGGTGTGCGGGCCGGCGCCGACGGCGGGACCGGGGCCGTTGGTGATCATCAGCGGGGTGCGCTGCGAATGGATGCCGTTGAGGTTCGCCGCGTGTTCCTCGTCGGTGTTGCGCATGTTCGTCGAGTTCGCCACGAGCGTGTTGCCGTGGTGGCCCTCGCGCTCGGCGATGGTGTTGATGTGGCCCGCGACGCCGCCGATGTGGGACTGGGCGGTGCTGGCGTGGCTGGAGCCGATCGAGCCGAGGGCGTTGCCGGGCAGGTGTATGCCGGACGCCGAGGACGCCGAGCTGTGCAGCGTGTTGGCGTGGCCGGACAGGCTGTGCCCGGCCGACTCGATGGTGCTGTGCGGGTAGTGCACCCCACTGTGGGCGGGCATCGACGGTCCTCTCACCTGATCGGACGAACTGCATACGAAGGCTAGCTCCGGATGATCGACCGTTGGTCCGTATTGGTCGAAGTTGCGGCGGTCGGCCGGGTCACAGACGTTGACAGATCGGGGACCGTGCGATTCTGGGCGGGTGACCACGACCGGCGACCGACTGTCCAGGGCGACCCTGCGCTCCATCGAACGCGCATCGGGCGACCTGGCCGCGGCGAGCGTGGCGGCGATGGAGCAGCGGCTGCCGTGGTTCGCCCGGCTGCCGGCCGACCAGCGGGCGAACGTGCTGCTGATCGCGCAGACCGGGGTCGCCGGTTTCGTGGAGTGGTTCCACGATCCGGAGACGGCGTTCCAACTGTCGGCCGAGGCGTTCCGCTCGGCGCCCAGGGACATGTACCGCTGGGTCAGCCTGCGGCACACCGTGGAGCTGGTCCGGGTGGCGCTGCAGGTGTTCGAGCAGCGACTGCCGTCACTGGCCAGCGACGCCGACGAGCGGGCCGTGCTCACCGAGGCCGTGCTGCGGTACGGGCGGGAGATCGCGTTCACCGCGGCCACGTCGTACGCGGCCGCCGCCGAGGCGCGGGGCGCGTGGGACGCCCGGCTGGAGGCGCTGGTGGTGGACGGCATCGTGCGTGGCGACGCCGAGGAGTCCCTGCTGTCCCGGGCGGCCGCGCTGGGCTGGGAGCCGGCCACCGAGGCCACCGTGCTGGTCGGCAGGCCGTCGACGGACGACACGCCGACCGTCGTCTACGGGGTGCGCAGCAGGGCGGCGCGGATCGGCAGGCCGGTGCTGCTGTCCGTGCAGGGCTCCCGGCTGGTCGTCGTGCTGGGCGGGCCGACCGACCGGACCGACGACCACGACGTGCTGTCCCGGATCGCCGACGCGTTCGGCGCCGGCCCGGTGGTCGCCGGGCCGACAGTGGCCGACCTGGGTGAGGGGCACCGCAGCGCGTCCGACGCGCTGTCCGGGCTACGGGCCGTGGCCGGCTGGCCCGCGGCGCCTCGGCCGGTGCGGGCGGTGGACCTGCTGCCGGAGCGGGCGCTGGCCGGTGACCCGGAGGCGGAACGGCAGCTCGTGGAGGACGTCGCCCGGCCGCTGGAGGAGGCGGGCGGGGCGCTGCTGGAGACCGTGGACGCCTACCTGGAGACCGGCGGCACGCTGGAGGGCTGCGCCCGCCAGCTGTTCGTGCACACCAATACCGTGCGCTACCGGCTGCGTCGAGTGGCGGAAATCACCGGCCGCAACCCGACCGATCCGCGGGACGCCCTGGTGTTGCGGATCGCACTCGCGGTGGGGCGGCTGGCTCGCGCTCGTGGGCTGTGGTAGTGGATAACCACAACGTCAACGCGGTGTGACCCACGAGACTTTCAGGTAGCCGTTGGTCACCGATCGGCAAACTTTGTAGGCCCCCTACAAATCAGCCGCCCCTACTTCGTGGCTGCCAGCACCCCTACTGCCGACCCGTACCGCGTTTACTCGGGAACTGTGATCGCACTCCTCGCGCCCGGCCAGGGTGCCCAGAAGCCGGGCATGTTCAGCCCGTGGCTGGAGTTGCCCGGCGTTGCCGAGCAGGTGGCCGCGTGGTCCGAGTCCACCGGACTGGACCTGCGACGGCTGGGCACGACGGCGACCGCCGAGGAGATCCAGGACACGTCGGTGACGCAGCCGCTCGTGGTGGCGCTGAGCCTGATCGCGTTCGGCGAGCTGCGCAGGCACGTCGACCTGCCCGCGGACACCCCGATGGCCGGCCACTCGGTCGGTGAGCTGGCCGCGGCCGCGATGGCCGGCGTGTTCAGCGCCGACGACGCCGTGGCGCTCGCCGCCGTGCGCGGCCGGGAGATGGCCGCCGCGTGCGCGCTGGAGCAGACCGGCATGGCCGCCGTGATGGGCGGCGAGCCGGAGGAGATCATCGCCTGGCTGGCCGAGTACGACCTGGTCGGCGCGAACATCAACGGTGCTGGACAGGTCGTGGCCGCCGGTTCCCGGGCCGCACTGGACAAGCTGGCCGGCGCGGCCCGGCCGGGCACCAAGGTGATCGCGCTGAAGGTCGCAGGCGCGTTCCACACCCAGTACATGGCCCCCGCCCAGGAGGCGTTGCGGGCCAAGGCGAGCGGTATCACGGCCGCCGACCCGGCCGTCCCGCTGCTGTCCAACGCCGACGGCACCGTCGTCACGTCCGGCTCCGAGATGGTGCAACGGCTGATCGCCCAGGTGACCCGGCCCGTCCGGTGGGACAGGTGCATGGCGACGCTGGCCGAGCTGGGCGTCACGGCGACCGCCGAACTCCCACCGGCCGGCACGCTGTCCGGCCTCGTGAAGCGCGAGCTGAAGGGAACGGCCACCGTGCCGCTGAAGACCCCCGACGACCTGGCGAAGGTCGCCGACCTGCTGGCGGAGCAGTCATCCGGAGGTGCCGAGTGACCGGTATGACCCCACTGACGACGAAGAGCGGTCCCGCCGCCACCCGCATTCTGGGCACCGGCAGCTACCAGCCGGAGAAGATCGTCACCAACGACGACCTCGCGCAGATCATGGACACCAACGACGAGTGGATCCGGGAGCGCGTCGGCATCATCGAGCGCCGCGCGGCCGGACCTGACGACACCGTCGTCAGCATGGGCAGCACGGCGGCCGCCCGGGCCATCGCGGACGCGGGCCTCACCGGGTCGGACATCGACACCGTGATCGTCGCGACGTGCACGATGCCCACCCAGATCCCGAACGCCTCCGCGCGGATCGCCGAAGCCGTCGGCATCGGCGGCGCGGGCGCCTTCGACCTGAACGCCGCGTGCGCCGGGTTCTGCTACGGCATCGGCACGGCGTCGGACCTGGTGCGGTCCGGCTCGGCAGGCAAGGTGCTGGTGGTCGGCTCGGAGCGGTTCGCCGGCTGGGTCGAGCCGACCGACCGGGCGAACGCGATCATCTTCGCCGACGGCGCCGGTGCGGTGGTCGTCGGTGAGTCGGAGGAGCCCGCGATCGGCCCGATCGCCTGGGGCAGCGCCGGTGACCTCGCCGACCTGATCTACATGCGCGACGACCGCTGGCTCTACCAGGAGGGCCAGGCCGTCTTCCGCTGGGCCACGACGAAGGTCGCGCCGATCGCCATGCGCGCACTGGAGCTGACCGGGCTCAAGCCCTCCGATGTGGACGTGCTCATCCCGCACCAGGCGAACCTGCGGATCGTGGGCGCGATCGCGAAGAAGCTGCGCGCCGAGGGGGCGCGGGAGGACATGGTCGTCGCGGACGACATCATGTACTCCGGCAACACCTCGTCGGCATCCATCCCCATGGCGCTTGATCACATGCGTGCGGCGGGCCGGGTGCACAGTGGTGATGTACTACTACTCGTCGGCTTCGGTGCCGGACTGTCCTACGCCTCCCAGGTCGTGATCAGTCCCTGACCGAACACGTCATTCCGGTGGCCGAGGGGCCAACCGGGCAAGCACAGAAGCAAGGAAGGAACGTTCAGGTGGCGAACGAGGAAATCGAGCAGGAACTCGCCGCGATCGTCGAGGAGATCGCCGGTGTGGCGGCGGCCGACGTGACGCCGGAGAAGTCCTTTGTGGATGACCTGGACATCGACTCGCTGTCCATGGTGGAGATCGCCGTGCAGGCGGAGGACAAGTTCGGCGTGAAGATCCCGGACGACGAGCTGGCCAACCTCAAGACGGTCGGCGACGCCGTGAACTACATCGCGAGCAAGCAGTAGTACCAGAACAGTCGTATTCAGTTGCGGAGACGACATGAGCGGCATTGACGTGGTCGTCACCGGGTTGGGCGCGACGACCCCGCTGGGCGGGGACGTCGCAGCCACCTGGGACGGTCTACTGGCCGGGCGCAGCGGTGCCCGGACGCTGGACTTCGAGTGGATCGAGAAGTACGACCTCCCCGTGAAGTTCGCGGCACCACTGGCCGTCGAGCCGACCGAGATCCTGCCCAGGGTGGAAGCCCGCCGGTTGGACCGGAGCGAGCAGGTGGCGGTCGTGGCGGCCCAGCAGGCCTGGGAGGACGCCAAGCTCGGTGCGAGCGAGGTCGACCGGGACCGGCTGGCGGTCATCGTCGGCACCGGCATCGGCGGCGTCAACACGCTGCTCACGCAGGACGACCTGCTGGAGACGTCCGGCCTGCGGAAGGTGTCGCCGCTGACCGTGCCGATGCTGATGCCCAACGGCCCGGCCGCCCATGTCGGTCTCGTGTTCAAGGCGCGGGCCGGCGTGCACGCGCCGGTGTCCGCCTGCGCGTCCGGTGCCGAGGCGATCGGCTGGGGCCTGCGGATGATCCGCTCCGGCGAGGCCGACGTCGTGATCGCCGGTGGCGCCGAGGCGTGCATCGTGCCGATCACCATGGCCGGCTTCTCGCAGGCACGGACCATGAGTACCCGCAACGACGACCCGGGGCACGCGTCCCGCCCGTGGGACACGGCTCGCGACGGGTTCGTGCTCGGTGAGGGCGCGGGCATCGTGATCCTGGAACGCGCCGAGCACGCGGCCGCGCGCGGTGCCCGGGTGTACGCGCGGCTGGCCGGCGTCGGCACGTCCGCGGACGCCTACCACATCACCGCGCCCGACCCGGAGGCCGTCGGCCAGTCGCGGGCGATCGCGACGGCGGTGCGCAACAGCGGCATCGATCCGGCCGACATCGGTCACGTCAACGCGCACGCCACGTCCACCCAGGTCGGTGACGTGCCGGAGACCATGGCGGTGCGCAAGTCCATCGGTGACCACCCGATCCTGACCGCCCCCAAGGGTTCGCTCGGCCACCTGCTCGGCGCGTCCGGTGCGGTCGAGTCCATCGCGACGGTGCTGTCCCTCTACGAGGGCGTCATCCCGCCGACCGCGAACCTGGAGAACCTGGACCCGGGTGTGCCGCTGGACGTGGTGCAGGGGCAGCCGCGCAAGGTGAAGCTGTCCGCCGCGGTCAACGACTCGTTCGGCTTCGGTGGCCACAACGTGGCGCTCGTCTTCGCCGCCGTCTGATCAGGATTTTTCCGAGGCCCGCGGGTTCGTCACCCGCGGGCCCTCGGCATGTCCACTGTGGCCGGATCGGTCAGCCGCACTGTTGGGCCTGCGGCGACTTGCCGGTCATGCCGGCGTCCACTTTGAGCTGGCCCGTCGAGTCGCGGACCACCGGCCACACGACCTGCCACTGGACGCACGGGTAAGGCGCGTACGACGGGGCGTGCGCGATGTCCTGCATGCTGTGGAACGTCACCAGGACGCTCATGTCGCCGTCCGGAGCGGCTTCGATCCGCCGGACCTGGATCGTGCCGTCCTTCGTACTGGCGTAGGCGTCGTTGAACATTTCCTCGTTCTGCTCGGCGATCCGCTCCGGCGTGACGACCGTCTTCCACTCCTTGTAGGAGTGGGTGTTGATCGCGTCGAAGAACACCTGCATCAACTGCCGGACCTCCCCGCCGTCCGGGCTCGCGGCCACGTCCGGGGTCATCGTCACGGTCGACGACCCAGGCTCGGCGGCGGGCGGCACGGACGACTCGCCCGCGGTCACGACCGGCGGCGCCGTGGCAGGCTGCCGGTACACCTTGTGCGCCGCGAACGCGGCGCCCGCGGTGGCCACGACGACCACCCCGAGCACCGGGGCGATCCACCATCGGGTGGGGCGAGTGGGGTCGGACGGCACGGTTCGAGAGTGCCACAGCCCACCACCGGGCAGGTGCTCAGCCCACCCGATGCAGCCACGTGACGGGAGCGCCGTCGCCGGCCCGGCGGAACGGCTCCAGGGCGTCGTCCCACGGCTTGCCCAGCAGCTTGTCCACGTGATGGGCGAACGACTCGCCGTTGCGGCTGTTCGTGGCCAGGGTGCGCAACTGGTCCTCGCCGACCATGATGTCGCCGTTCGCGCCCGTGCGGGAATGCCACAGGCCCAGGCCGGGCGCGAAACAGAAGCGCTCGCCGTCCACGCCGGGGCTCGGGTCCTCGGTGATCTCGAACCGCAGCATCGGCCAGGCGCGCAGCGCAGTGACCAACTGGCTCGCGGTACCGGGCTCAGCCGTCCACGAACACTCGGCCCGCAGATGACCCGGCGCCGCTGGCTGCGCCGTCCACTGCAGAGCCACCCGGACACCCAGGGTGCCCGCGATCGCCCACTCGACGTGCGGACAGACCGCAGACGGCGACGAGTGGACGTACACCACGCCACTAGTGCTCACTGCTGACCTCCGCTGCTCGACGAGGGACGTCTTCCCCTACGCCCTCGACAGCGGACCCATGGCCGGCTTTGCGATCACTGGTGGCTGTTGCTGCGCCATTCTGCCCCTACTTCCCCCGGTCCCGCCACCTGAAGCGGAAAGATGCTCGACGGGGATCGGCGTTGCTGGTCGCGGTGGGCGTGCCCAATCCGGCTGGTGGGCGGGCGTGGGCGGTTGCCGGGAGGTCGTGGGGCGGTCGACACGCCGAGGCGGCGGGGCTGGATGTGCCGTTCCCGGGCGTGTCGTCGATTCGGCGAGACTCGCGCGGCCGGCTCGCCGAGTGGTCGACACGCCGAGATGAATTCGGCGGTGTGCGGACTTCCGGGCGTGTCGTCCGTCCGGGGAGACTCCCGCGACCAGCTCGCCAAGGAGTCGACACGCCGAGCTGTGAAACGAGAACCCGCGATCCCGCGCATGTCGTCGTTCCGGCGAGGTGAGGCACGGGCAGGGCCAGGCAGGGCAGGGCCAGGCAGGGCAGGGCCAGGCAGGGCAGGGCCA
>DASZXM010000115.1:0-5615 GCA_035546415.1 Pseudonocardiaceae bacterium | reverse complement strand
GGGTGACCATGACGATGCTCTGGCCGCCGTCGTCCACCATGCGGCGCAGCAGGCCCAGCACGGTGCGGGCCGAGGTGGAGTCGAGTGCGCCGGTGGGCTCGTCGGCGAACAGCACGGCCGGCCGGGTCACCATCGCCCGCGCGATCGCCACCCGTTGCTGTTGGCCGCCGGACAGCTCACGCGGCCGGTGGCGCAGCCGGTCGGCCAGCCCGACGCTGTCCAGCACGGCCCGGACCTGTCCTTTCGGTACGCGCCTGCCGGCGAGCTTGAGGGGGAGGGCGACGTTCTGTTCGGCGGTCAGGGAGCCGACGAGGTTGAAGCTCTGGAACACGAACCCGACGCTGTCGCGGCGCAGCCGGGTGAGTTCCTTGTCGTCGGCGGTGGTGATGTCCTGGCCGGCCAGTGTCACGTGGCCGGAGGTGGTCCGTTCCAGGCCGGCGGCACAGTGCAGCAGGGTGGACTTGCCGGAGCCGGACGGTCCCATCACGGCCGTCCAGGAGCCGGCCGGGAAGCTGACGCTCACGTTGTCCAGCGCGCGCACGCGGGCCTGCCGTGCGCCGTATTCCCTGGTCACGTCGTGCAGTTCGACGGCAGCCGCCACGCGGGTGAGCTGTTGGGTGTCGTTCCCGGTCACAGGGTCAGCGTTGTCGTTCGGCGGTCGGAAGTCAGGGGAGACAGCCCCCGAATGGTGGGTGGGGAGCGCCCCACCCGGTGTCGGAACGACGCGGTCATACCATATTCGGTTCGTCCTCGGTATCTTGTGGGTCCATTTTTTCCGATGTTGAATCACAGCGTTAACAAAGTCGGCGCAGCGAGAGGACGACCGCCGTGGCCGTTGACCCGACCGACAACCCGCAGACCCGACGTGTCCCGATGTCCGTGCGCAGACGCAGCTTCCTCGGTGCGGCGCTCGCGGCGGGACCGACCGTCGCCCTGGCCCGGACCGCCTCCGCGGCCACAGTCCAGAGCGCACCGTCGACCGTGCCGCACGCGCCACGCGCGGCCGGCGACCCGGACCTCGGGCCGAACGTGTACGTGTTCGACCCGAGCATGTCCACGTCGTCGATCCAGGCGACCATCGACGCGGTCTACGCCGCACAGCAGCACGCCCAGTTCGGCACCGGTCGCTTCGCCCTGCTGTTCAAGCCGGGCGGCTACGGCGTGGACGTCAGACTCGGCTACTACACGCAGCTCGCGGGCCTCGGACTACAGCCCGCGGCCGTCAGCATCACCGAGTCGCTGCAAGTCCTCGGCGACGCTCACGGCAACGGCACGCTGGTGAACTTCTGGCGCGGCGCGGAGAACGTCAACGCCGTGCCCACCAGCGGGCAGGACACCTGGGCCGTCTCGCAGGGCACCTTCTACCGGCGCATCTACCTGTTGGGTGACCTGCGGCTGGCCGACGGCGGCTACTCCAGCGGTGGCCACATCGCCGACTGCCAGATCACCGGGCAGGTCAACTCCGGCACGCAGCAACAGTGGATCACGCGCAACTCGGTGATCGGCGGCTGGGTCGGTTCCAACTGGAACTTCGTGTTCACCGGCGTGGCGGGCGCCCCGGCGACCAGCTTCCCGACGCCGCCCTACACGTCCGTGCCGACCACCCCGGTGGTGCGGGAGAAGCCGTTCCTCTACGTGGACCGCGCGGGCGCGTGGCGGGTGTTCGTACCCGCCGTGCGGCGCGACACCCGGGCCACCAGTTGGGAGGGACGCCGCCCGGAGGGTGTGTCGCTGCCGCTGTCCGGCTTCCACATCGTCAAGCCCGGCGCCACCGCCGACGAGATGAACGCCGCACTGGCGGCCGGTCAGCACCTGCTGGTCACGCCCGGCATCTATCACCTGAGTGACTCGCTGCGGGTGACCCGGCCGGGCACCGTGGTGCTGGGCCTGGGCCTGGCCACACTGGTCGCGGACAACGGCTCGGTGGCACTGGACATCGCCGACGTGGACGGCGTGCACGTCGCCGGACTGCTGGTGGAGGCCGGGCCCACCGTGTCCGACGCGCTGGTGCGCTTCGGACCGGACGGCGGCCACCGCCGCCACAGCGCCGATCCGAGTTCGATGCACGACGTGTTCGTGCGGATCGGCGGCGCGGGTGTCGGACGGGCGCGGCGGTCCGTGGTGATCAACAGCGGTGACGTGATCGTCGACAACACCTGGCTGTGGCGGGCCGACCACGGCAGCGGCGTCGGCTGGACGGTCAACACGGTCGACGAGGGACTGGTCGTCAACGGCGACGACGTCGTGGCGTACGGGCTGTTCGTCGAGCACCACCAGAAGACGCAGGTGCGGTGGAACGGCGAGCGCGGCCGCACCTATTTCTTCCAGAACGAGATGCCCTACGACCCGCCGGACCAGGCGGCCTGGATGGACGGCACTCATCGCGGCTATCCCGCGTACGCGGTGGGCGACGGCGTGCGCACGCACGAGGCGTGGGGCCTGGGCAGCTACTGCATCTTCGCCGACGACCCGACCATCGTCGCCGACCGTGCCATCGCCGCGCCGCACACCGCCGGCGTCCGCTTCCACCGCATGATCACGTTCTCGCTCGGCGGCGGCCAGGGCACCATCGCGCACGTCGTCAACACCAGCGGCGGACCGTCCGACGCGGACACGCCGCTGGCATTGCTCACCTCCTATCCACTTCCGTGACCGATCCCGTTCCCTGCCGGAGGAGAGTCGTCATGTCCCACCGTTCCCGAGCCCGAATGCCGGTTGCCGTCGCGGTGGCCGTCGCGGCCGTCGCGGCGGCGGCCACCGCGCTGACCGCGGTGACCCCGGCACCTGGGCACGCGCCGTCGACCGCACTCGGCACGGCGGCCGCACCACGGTCGACGAGCGTGCACGAGTGGCTGACCACGCCCGGAGTGTCCACCGCGACCGACACTCAGCTGCCGTTCACCAGCCCACCCGAGGCGGCGCCGACGACGATCGAGATCGACCGCGCCGTGCGCTACCAGAGCGTCGAAGGCTTCGGTGCGGCGATCACCGACTCGTCCGCGCACGTCCTCTACGGACTGTCGCAGGACAGCCGGGACGAGGTGATGCGCAACCTGTTCGACCCGAGGACCGGGGCCGGGATCAGCTTCCTGCGGCAGCCCATCGGCGCGTCGGACTTCGTCGACGGCCCGGACTACAGCTTCGACGACATGCCACCCGGCCAGACCGACTACTCGCTGCGGCACTTCTCCATCGCGCACGACCAGGCACAGATCCTGCCGCTGCTGCGGCAGGCCGAGCGGCTCAACCCGACACTGCGGATCGTGGCCAGCCCGTGGAGCCCGCCGGGATGGATGAAGACCAGTGACTCCATGATCGACGGCAAGCTCATCGACAGCTCCCGGATCTACCAGGCGTACGCGCGGTACCTGGTGAAGTTCGTGCAGGCCTACCAGCGGGCCGGCGTGCACGTCGACTACCTCACCGTACAGAACGAACCTCAGGCGCTGGAACGCGACAACTACCCGGGCACCGACCTGCCGTGGCAGCAGGAGGCCAAGGTCATCGACGCGCTGGGCCCCGCACTGCGCGCGGCGGGCCTGCACACCGAGATCCTCGGCTACGACCACAACTGGAGCCTGCACCCCGGCGACGTCGGCTCGCACCAACGGGCCGGCGAGGACCCGGAGCCCAACTATCCGTACGACCTGCTCGGCACCCAGGCCGCCCGGTGGATCGCGGGCACCGCGTACCACTGCTACTCCGGCGACCCGTCGGCGCAGACCGCGCTGCGGGCGTCGTTCCCGGACCGGGACATCTTCGAGACCGAGTGCGAAGGCGGCGACTCCTCGACGATGATCGGCGTGATGCGCAACTGGGGCCGCGGTGCCATCGACTGGAACATCGCCCTGTACCAGGACCACGGCCCGCACCAGGGCGGCTGCGGCACCTGCAACGGCACCGTCACGGTGAACTCGACGACCGGTCAGGTCACCTACAACGACCAGTACCGCGACCTGGAGCACTTCGCCCGCTTCGTGCCACCCGGCGCGGTACGCATCGCGAGCACCACGGACTCGACCAGCGCCCCGGCGGCGCCGATCACATCGGTCGCGTTCACCGACCCGGACCACTCCACCGTGTTGGTGGCCCGCAACACCGGCAGCGGCACACGGCCGTTCACCGTCGTCGACGGCAACCGCTCGTTCGACGCCGTGCTGGCGCCCGGCCAGACCGTCACGTTCCAGTGGTGACCCCGTGAGCGCACGGACCCAGCGGGATCGTCCGCCGTGTCGGCCGGTGGCCGGGACGGTCCGCTGGGTCCGTGCGTTGTCGCGATGCGGAGCCGGCTAACGCCTGATACGTCGTCGGCTGTAGGCGCCGCCCGCGATGGCGACTCCGATGGCAGCCACGACGACCTGGATGATGATCTCCACCCACGGGATGCCGCCGTTGGCGTTGGAGTAGCCGAACGCACCGGCGATGGCCGCGCCGATGAACGCCGCGATGATGCCGATGACAATGGTCAGCCAGATCGGGATCGGCTGCTTGCCCGGCACGACGAGGCGTCCCAACGCCCCGATGACCAGACCGATGATGATCGCCGAGATGATGCCTGTGATCGTCATGCCTTCTCCTGTCCCTAGCCGCTCCGATCTACCGTGTGCGGCGTCGGGAGGGGTACCCCGATCGCGTCCGGTCGACGCCTCGCACCCGGGGGACAATCCGCCCGTTGCGGGCAACCGTGTCCCACCGGTCACGGGTGCGTCGCCGTCAGGCGGTCCCCGTCTCCACCCGCGTACCCGACGTGACCACAGGCTCGGTCGGATCGTGACGTTGCGGGCGCGGCCGGGCCAGCCACAGTGCCGTGGCGACGATGGCCAGGCCCGCCACGGTGAGCAGGCCCGGCGGGGTGCCGAGGATCGGCCATGCCGCGATGGCGGTGACCGCGGGCACCACGAACAGGAAGCTGCTCGCGCGCGTCGCTCCGCGTTGCCGGATCAGCGCGAACAGCAGCAGGGGCGCGCCGACACCGGTGACGACGGCCAGCCACGCGAACGTGCCCAGCCCGTGCACGGTGAGCGGGATCGCGACGCTGCCGCGCAGCGGGGCCCACACCGCCAGCACGACGAACGCGACGAGCAGTTCCACGGCCGCGGTCGACGACGGGCCGGGACCAGGCTTCAAGCGTGCCTGCAGGACGGTCCCCACCGACAGTCCGGCCAGACCCAGCAGTGTCCACGCCAGCGCGCCGACGCTCGGTGGTTGCCCGACGCGGTCGGCCAGCGTGACGGCCACGCCCAGCACGCCCAGTCCGATGCCCGCCCATTGCACCGGCCGCAGCCGCTCCCACCGGGCGCACGCGTTGAGGACGGCGACCAGCAGCGGTGACGAGCAGGCGACCAGTGCCGTGGTCGACGCGGGCATGCCGTCGGACAGCGCGGTGTAGAGCGCGCCGAACTGGATCGCGAACAGGGGAATGCCGATGGCGGCGAGCCCGACGAGTTCCCGGCCGTGTGGCCAGCGTTCCCGGCGCACGCGGGCGATCACGGCGAGCACCGCGGCGGCGACGCCGAACCGCCACAGCGTGACGGCAAGGGGCGGGATCACCTGCGTGGCCAGCGCGCCCACGACGTAACCACTGCTCCACACGAGTACGAACGCGACACCGGTCA
>DASZXM010000114.1:0-6680 GCA_035546415.1 Pseudonocardiaceae bacterium | reverse complement strand
CCTCGACCGTGCGCTCCATGCCGTCGACGAGTGTGCTCAGCACGGTCCGCATGTGCACGTCGTAGTGGTTGAGCACGCGCAGCACCGCTTTGCGCAGCGCGGGCGCCATCGGGATCTTGTACCCGACCGAGACGTCCGGCTCGCGCAGCAGGACGTGGCGCGCGGACCGCAGCGGGTGCAACGGGTCGGAGCTCTGCGGGACGCGGGCGACGGCGTTGCGGGCGCGCCAGCTGTGGTACGCGTGCTCGACACGGTCGCGCAGTCGGGCGCCCGCGACGGCCATCGCGTGGCCGCGCAGCAGTTCCCCCCTGCCGATCCGGCCGAGTTCGGCGGCGACGTCCGGGTCCTCGGCGACCGCGCGCAGCGCCTCGACGACGGTGGCCTGGTCGGGTTCGTGGCCGTCCGGGCCGGTGGGTACCAGCAGCGCGCCGTCGCGGGCGAGCAGTTCGGCGACGGCCCCGCTGTCCACGCCGACCACCGGGATGCCCCGGGCGACGGCGCCCGCGATGACCATGCCGACCCGGTCGGTACCGGCCCGGTGCAGTGCCAGCAGGCAGTCGGCGGTGTCCAGCCAGGTGGCGCGTTCGGCGGCGCTCGCCTCCTCGACGAGTGCGACGCGGTCGTCGTCGACGGTGGCCAGGCGCAGGCGCTCGGCGGCGGCCGGGTGGTCGGCGGCGCCGGTCACCAGCATCAGCAGCCGGACGTCCTGGCGTTCCGGGAACGCCCGGCTGAAGGCGGCGACGACACCGATGCCGTTGTCGGCGCGCTCGTGCGCATGGTCGACGAACGCGGCGAACACGATCGTGTCCGGCTTGTCCGGCCAGTCGACGGCGTCGCGCGCGGCCTGGCGGGCCACGCGGTCGACCGGATCGGTGTCCGGTACGGGCAGTGGGACGGCGTGCACGGGCAGGCCGATCACACCGTCCAGTTCGGACCGTGCGGCCTGGGTCAGCGTCCAGATCTCGTGGGCACCGCGGTAGGCGGCGACGGCACCCGTGTCGTCCGGCGTGGCGATGACGTACCGGCGCTGGGCCAGACCGGTGGGCACACCGGTGCAGCACAGCACGACCGGGTAGTCGGGTTCGGCGGACACCGGCAGTCCGGACGCGACGGCCGCGGCACGCACCAGTTCGGCGACGTGGCCGTGGCCGAGGACGGAGACGCCGAGCTGGTCGGACAGGCGGGTGTCGGCGTCCGGGGTCCTGGGCACGGCCTCCGGGGGCAGCGCACCGCTGGACACACCGGAACCGGCGCACCATTCACGGAAGCCGTCGGCGTCGGCGCCGAACGGGTCGGGGAAGCGGCGGCGCAGGCCGGGGTCGTCCTGCCAGACGGCGGCGGCCCACCGGGTGCTGCCGGGAACGGTGTCCGGGGCGCACGCCCAGTCCAGGAACTCGACGGGCGCTGCGGGCATGGCCGGTGGGATCTCGGTGCCGGCACGCTCGGCGGCCAGCCACGCCGACCGGTAACGGGTGCGCAGCGATGCGGGCAGGGACGACGATCCGATGCGCTGCGGCATGCCGGACGGATCACCCGGTTGGGTGGCCGCGGTGAGCGCGGCGACGTACGCGGCGCACAGCTTGGCCAGCAGGCGGTGTTCGGACAACAGGACGCGCGGCCGGTCGGCGACGGCGGACGACAGCAGCCACGGCCGGTTCGGGTCGAACCCGGCGAAGTGCACGGTGCGCAGGGGGAAGCCGGCGACCGGAGAATCACTCTTCGCCGCGGCACCGGCCGGCGTGGCGAGCGCCGGAGTCTCGGCACCGGTCGCCGGTTCGATCGGCGCCGCGGGACCGGCCATCGGTTCGCGCATCGAGATGGCGACGGCACCGTGCTCGTCGGCGTGCACCACGCGTTGGGCCGCGTTCCAGACCGACAGGCCGATCCCCGGGTCGCGCAGGACGTGGTGGCTGAGCAGGACCGCGGCGCCGTCCAGGAACGCGTTCGCGTCGTCCGGTTCGCGCAGCGCGTGTTCCGCCCACGCCGTCAGGAAGTCCGCCGCTCCCCTGTTCACCGCGACCAGCGCCGGGTCGAACAGACCCGCGGCGCGCAGTTCGGCGGCGTCCGGGCGCAGGCCGTCCTCCGGCAGCGGCCGCAGCACCCTGGGCACCAGCACCAGCGAGTGCTCGACCAGTCCGGCGAACACCGGTGCCACGATCGGGGCCAGGACCAGGACCGTCGGGTCGAGGTACAGCACGGGACCGCTGGTGTGTGCGGACGTCACGAGCCACCGCATCAGGCGGGGCCGCAGCACGACGCACAGGTCGTCCGGGTCGAACGCGGTGCGCAGCCGGGCGAGTTCCTCGTCGCCGACGCCGATCTCGGCGGGCAGCACGAACCGTGCTCCCTCGGCGAGCCTGCCGAGTTCGCCGAGGTCGGCCAGTGTCGTCGCATCGCAGTCGACGAGCAGGGCGTGGCACGTCGCGCCGGGGTGGTGGTCGGCGAACGATTTGGCCAGCACCCGGACGGCCGCGAGTTGGCGCAGCGACGCAACGGTGCAGGCGGTCACAGCGACAGGGGCTGTGTCTTCCTCGGTCACGGGCGCCAACCTAGTGCAAGATCGTTACAGCACAGGCAGACCCGTACGGAGTTCGTAGGGTGTGACCTCGCTGCGGTAACCGTCCCATTCGACCCGCTTGTTGCGCAGGAAGAAGTCGTACACGTGCTCGCCGAGCGTCTCGGCGACCAGTTCCGAGTTCTCCAGCTCGGCGAGTGCCTCACCGAGGTTCTGCGGCAGGCTGGCGTAGCCGGCGGCCTTGCGTTCCGCCTCGGACAGCGACCACACGTCGTCCTCGGCGGCAGGCGGCAGCTCGTAGTCCTTCTCCACGCCCTTCAGGCCGGCGGCGAGGATCACCGCGTAGGCGAGGTACGGGTTGCACGCCGAGTCCGGCGTGCGGACCTCGACGCGGCGCGACGCCGACTTGGCCGGTTTGTACATCGGCACCCTGACCAGCGCGGAGCGGTTCGCGTGCCCCCAGCACACGGCCGTCGGCGCCTCGCCGCCGACGATGAGCCGCTTGTAGGAGTTCACCCATTGGTTGGTGACCGCGCTGATCTCGCGGGCGTGCTTGAGCAGGCCGGCGACGAACGCCTTGCCGGTCGGTGACAGGTCGTACGGGTTCTCGCTGTCGTAGAAGGCATTGCGGTCGCCCTCGAACAGGCTCACGTGGGTGTGCATGCCGGAGCCGGGCTGCTTGGAGAACGGCTTGGGCATGAACGACGCCCGCACGCCCTGTGTGATCGCGACCTCCTTGACGACATAGCGGAAGGTCATCACGTTGTCGGCCATGGTGAGCGCGTCGGCGTAGCGCAGGTCGATCTCCTGCTGGCCGGGGGCGCCCTCGTGGTGGCTGAACTCGACGGAGATGCCCATCGCCTCCAGCGCCTCGATGGCGTGCCGGCGGAAGTGCGTCGCCATGGCGTGGCTGGCCTGGTCGAAGTAGCCGCCGTTGTCGGCGGGCTCCGGTTCGGTGCCGTCGTCGGGCAGGTTGGACAGCAGGAAGAACTCGATCTCGGGGTGGACGTAGCAGGTGAAGCCGGCCTCGGTGGCCTTGGCCAGGGTCCGCCGCAGCACGTGCCTGGGGTCCGCCCAGGACGGCGAGCCGTCGGGCATGGCGATGTCGCAGAACATCCGGGCCGAGTAGTGGTCGCCTTCACCGGTCTCCCACGGCAGCACCTGGAACGTGGCCGGGTCGGGCTTGGCGACCATGTCCGACTCGTACACGCGGGAGAAGCCCTCGATGGCCGAGCCGTCGAAGCCGATGCCCTCGGCGAACGCGCCCTCCAGTTCGGCGGGAGCCACGGCGACCGACTTCAGGAACCCCAAGACGTCGGTGAACCACAGCCGGACGAACCGGATGTCGCGTTCCTCCAGCGTGCGTAGCACGAACTCCTGCTGTCGATCCATATCCGCAGAGTAGGCAGGGTGTGTTAACGGCGCGTTTCGGCCCCCACCGACGGGGGCACCCCGCTGGTCGGTTCGTGACACAACCGGCAGAACGGAGGAGCGCGGCCGTGGCCAGCAACGACGCAGCGCCCAGGCGACGCCTCACACCCGACCAGCGGAACTCGTTCGTCGCCGCCCAGCTGGGCTGGACCATGGACGCGTTCGACTACTTCATCGTGGTCCTCGTCTACGCCGACATCGCGAAGGACTTCGGCGTCTCGCTCACCAAGATGGCGTTCCTCACCACGGTCACGCTGATCATGCGGCCGGTCGGGGCGCTGCTGTTCGGACTGTGGGCCGACCGGGTCGGCCGGCGCGTGCCGCTGATGGTGGACGTCTGCTACTACTCCGTGGTCGGCTTCCTGTGCGCGTTCGCGCCCAACTACACGGTGCTGCTGGTGCTGCGGCTGCTGTACGGGATCGGGATGGGCGGCGAGTGGGGCCTGGGAGCCGCGCTGGCGATGGAGAAGATCCCCACCAGCAGGCGCGGCTACTTCTCCGGCTTCCTGCAGATCGGCTACTCGTGCGGGTACCTGCTGGCGTCGCTGGCGTTCCTGCTGGTGCACTCCGAGTGGGGTCTGTCCTGGCGGTGGCTGTTCGCGCTGAGCATCGTGCCGGCGCTGATCACGCTGATCATCCGGTCACGGGTGCGTGAGTCGGAGGTGTGGGAGAGCGCGCGGGAGAAGCTGCGGGCGACCCGGACGTCCCTGCGGGACGTGCTGTTCAACGGGGCCGTGGTGCGCCGGTTCGTGTACCTGATCCTGCTGATGACGGCGTTCAACTGGATGAGCCACGGCACGCAGGACGTGTATCCGACGTTCCTGAAGGCGCACGACGACGGCGGCGCGGCCCTGTCGGCGACGACGGCCACATGGATCGCGGTGATCTACAACGTCGGCGCGATCATCGGCGGCCTGGTCTTCGGGACGCTGTCGGAACGCTTCGGCAGGCGCTACACGATCGTGTTCTGCGCCGTGCTCGGGTTGCCGCTCATTCCGCTGTTCGCGTACTCGCACACGGCCGCGATGCTGTGCCTGGGCTCGTTCCTGATGCAGGTCGCCGTGCAGGGCGCATGGGGTGTGATCCCGGCGCACCTGACGGAGATGTCGCCGGACGCGATCCGCGGCTTCTACCCGGGCGTGACGTATCAGTTGGGTAACTGTCTGGCGGCGTTCAACCTGCCGATCCAGCAGAGCCTGGCGGCGTCGCACGGCTACCCGTTCGCACTGACCGTGACGGTGGCACCGGTGTTGGTGATCATGGGGCTGCTGACGTTGTTCGGCAGGGAGGCGAAAGGCGTCGAATTCGGTACGGCAAAAACCGCCACCGTGCCCGCGACGGCGACCTGACCCCTACGATCCACGGCATGCGCCGCGTGCTGCTCTTCGGTTCGGTTCTGTTGGCCGTGCTGGTCGCCGGCTGTACCTCCGGTGATTCCGGTACGGCCGACCTGCCCGCCGCGTCCGGTCTGCTGACCGACTCCGGCACGGCCATGAAGGGCGTGACCAGCGTCCACTTCACGATCGCGGTCGACGGGACGCTGGCCGGGGTGCCGATCCAGAACGCCGACGGCGACCTGAACGCCCAGGGGCAGGCCAAGGGCAACGCGAAGATCACCGAACTCGGCGAGACCGTGCAGGTCGACTTCGTGCTGGTGAACAAGACCTTCTATCTGAAGGGCCCGACGGGCGGCTACACGAAGGTGCCGGCGGCGCTGGCCGGCAACCTGTTCGACCCGACGGCGATCCTGGACCCGAACCGGGGCGTGGCGAAGGTGCTGACCAGCGTGCGAGGCGCCAGCACGCAGGCGAAGGAGAACGTCGACGGCGTCGACTGCTACAAGATCGGCGGCAAGGTCGACAAGGGCGTCGTCGCCGCGCTCGTGCCGGGCATCGGCAGCGACGTCGACGCGACCGTGTGGGTGGCCGCGGACGGCAAGCACCTGCCGGTCAAGGCCGAGTTCGCCGTACCCGGCAAGGGCGGTGCACAGGGTGCCACGGTGGACGTGGACATCTCGCACGTCAACGAGCCGGTCACCGTGACCGCGCCCGCGTAGTGGTCAGCACCGAGGCGCCGGCCAGGCGCTCGCTGGCCATCGGCGCCGGCGGCCTGGCCGTGCTGCTGGCCGCGCTGGACGCGTACGTGGTCGTCGGCGTGCTGCTGGACGTCGTGAACGACCTGCGGATTCCGGTCAACCACCTGGAGCAGGCCACCCCGATCGTGACCGGGTACCTGCTCGGGTACGTCGCCGCGATGCCGCTGCTGGGGCAGTTGTCGGACCTGTTCGGCAGGCGGGTGCTGCTGCAGAGCTGCCTGGCCGTGTTCGGGATCGGGTCGGCCGTGACGGCGATGTCCGCCGGGATCACCGAACTGGTCGTCGGGCGGACCGTGCAGGGCGTCTCCGGTGGCGCGCTGCTGCCGGTGACGCTGGCCCTGGTCGGTGACCTGTGGCCGGAGCGGCGCCGCTCGGGTGTGCTGGGGATGGTCGGTGCCGCGCAGGAACTGGGCAGTGTGCTCGGCCCGCTGTACGGCGTCGGGCTGGCCGCGCTGGTCGGCTGGCGCGGGATCTTCTGGGTGAACGTGCCGCTGGCGGTCGTCGCGATGGTGGCCGTGCAGTGGGCGATTCCGGGCGGCCGGCCGGTGACGGGCGGCGGGCGGCCGGACTTCGTCGGCGGCGGGTTGCTGGCCGCGACGCTCGGGTTGATCGTCGTCGGGCTGTACAACTCCGATCCCG
>DASZXM010000113.1:0-2377 GCA_035546415.1 Pseudonocardiaceae bacterium | reverse complement strand
CCGCACGGTGCCACCCTCCGTCGCCAACCCGTCACCGATTGATGTCTGCCGGCGGCGCCGGGCCGTTACAAGCGCAGCGGTTGCGGCTTGCCCAGCGCCGCGGCCAGGACGGGCGGGATCTCGCGCTTGCCGGAGCCGTCGGTGGCCACGACGACGTAGACGGTGCGGGCGCTGCACGTGACCTCGTCACCGTTGCGGCGAACCTCGAAGTCCAGCGCGAAACTGGTGCGACCAAGGCGTGCGGTCGACACCGCGACCGCGGCGTCGTCGTGCCAGCGCAGGCCGGACTTCCAGTCGATTTCGGAGTGCACGAGCTGGGTGTCGTACCCGGCGTCCAACAACGCCGGGTACGACAGCCCGCGGTGTTCGAGGAACGCGGCCATGGCCTCGTCCAGGTAGGTCAGGTACCAGCCGTTGAAGACGACGCCCTGGGCGTCGACCTCCATGTACCGGACCCGCACGGGGAACTCGAAGCCATCCGCCACCGCGGCTCCTCTCGGTCACCGCTCATCCTGGCAGAGGCGCCCCCTGCCGGCCGAGGTGCCGGGCGAAGAACCGGGTGTCGATCCGCTCCCCGGGCACCTGGTGGTGCCCGCCCGGGAAGGCGTGCAACGTCTTGTCCGTCGACGCGAACGCGTCGAAGAGCGCGAGACCGGTGTCCCGGTGGATCTCCCGGTCGTCCCACGGCAGCAGGAACTCGATCGGGATGGTGATCCGCCGCGCGGCTTCGGTCAGCGCGTCGTAGACGAAGACCCCACCGAAGACCGCGGCCGTGATCCGAGGTTCGGCGACCACCAGCGGCATGCCGATCGCGGACGCCAGTGTCATGCCGGAGTAGCCGACGGGCACGTCCCCGCCGATCTCCGGCAGTCCCAGGAGGGCGTCCAGGGTCGCCTGCCATTCCGGAACGGCGCGATCGGCCAGGGAACCGTTGAACTCGGCGATGATCTCGTCCATCGGCTCGCCGGCCGCCCTGGCCCGCAGCATCGCGTCGACCCAGCGCTGGTCCGCCGCGTCGCGCGGCCGGTCACCGTGGCCGGGTGCGTCGATCGCGGCGACGGTGAAACCGTCGGTGGTCACGGCCTGGTGCGCGCGGGCGACCAGCCCCGCCGACTTCTTGTGCAGGCCGCCGCCGTGCCCCATGAGCACGAGGGGCGCGCGGTCCGAGCCGACCTCGGGCGACCAGAGCACACCGGTGACCTCGCCGATGACGAAGTCGCGTTCGACGACACCGTTCGACGATGTCCGTGTGGTGAAACGCAGAGGATTCATGGTGACGCCTTTCGGGAGTGTCGGGCACTCCCGGCGACACCTACGTCAGCCGCCCGGCCGTGACGACTCGGGGAGCACCCACGTGCGTACAGCGGTCATGGGGTCTCACCTCCTGGAGTCAGTGCCACGGTGGCGGGAACGCTACCAACCCCGGCGACGTGATGCCCAACCATTTTCTTGCCGGTCGCCATGGGCGTCCGCGCCGCGTCGGGCATTCTGGACGGACCATGCCACCGCAACCGGTCGAAATCCTGGTACTCGGCCCGGTGCTGGTCCGCCGGGGAACCCTGGTGGCCACGCCGTCGTCCGCGCTGATGCGCGCCGTCATCGGCGCGCTCGCGCTGGCGGGCGCGGACGGGTTGTCCGTCGACCTGCTGGCCGAGGCCGCGTGGCCAGCGAAGGCGAAGCCGACCGAGGCCACCGTCGCGGTTGGTGTGCACCGGGCGCGGCGCTGGTTGGCCGAGCACTTCGGACCGTCGGACCGCATCCAACGGACGACCGCCGGGTATCGCCTGCGCGATGTCGTCGTCGACGCCGACCGGTTCGCCGAACTCGCGTCCGGAACGGCCGGCCTGGCCGACGCGCTGCACCTGTGGCGCGGTGAACCCCTGACCGGCACCCCGGTCGGTGCCGCCGTGGTGCCGGCGATCGAGCGACTGGGCAGGCTGCGCCTGGACATCGCGATCCGGTACGGCAGGGCGCAGGTGCGCACCGGCCGCGCGGCCGGCGTCGTCGAACTGTTGCGCGAGCTGGCGGCCGTCCATCCGCTCGACGAGGCCCTGCACGCCGTGCTGGTCGAGGCGCTCGCGTCGGTCGGCCGGCAGGCCGAGGCGTTGGCGCGGTACGAGCGGCTGCGCACCCGGCTGGCCGACGAGCTGGCCGTCGACCCCGGCCCCGAGCTGTCCGAGACACTGGTCCGGGTGCTGCGGCAGGAGACGGCGGGCACCCGACCGCAGCGGTCCGCGCCGCGACAGCTGCCGGCCGCTCCGCGCTGGTTCGTCGCCCGGACGAGCGAACTGGCGGCCCTCACCAAGGAACTGGAGGCGCCGACCGACTCGGGGCCGCCGACGAAGGTGGTGGCGGTCAACGGAACCGGCGGCGTCGG
>DASZXM010000112.1:0-2420 GCA_035546415.1 Pseudonocardiaceae bacterium | reverse complement strand
CGCGGCCATGTCGGTCGAGGCGCAGCTCGGCACCGACCGGGTCTTCGCCGCCGACCTGCAGGCGCTCCGGCCGCATCCCGGCCAGGCGGCGTCCGCGGCCAACCTCACCCGCATCCTGGCCGACTCCGGGGTGGTCGCGTCGCATCGCGGACCCGACTGCAACCGTGTCCAGGACGCCTACTCGCTGCGCTGCTCGCCGCAGGTGCACGGCGCCGCCCGGGACACCGTCGACCATGCCAGCCTGGTCGCGGAACGGGAACTGGCGTCGGCCATCGACAACCCGGTGGTGCTGGCGGACGGGCGCGTCGAGTCGAACGGCAACTTCCACGGCGCGCCGGTGGCGTACGTGTTGGACTTCCTGGCGATCTGCCTGGCCGACGTGGCCAGCATCGCCGAGCGGCGCACCGACCGGATGCTGGACGTGGCCCGGTCGCACGGCCTGCCGCCGTTCCTGGCCGACGACCCGGGCGTCGACTCCGGGCACATGATCGCGCACTACACGCAGGCCGCGATCGTGTCCGAGCTGAAGCGGCTGGCCGTGCCGGCGTCGGTCGACTCGATCCCGAGCAGCGCCATGCAGGAGGACCACGTGTCCATGGGCTGGTCGGCGGCACGCAAGCTGCGCAAGGCGGTCGACGGCCTGACCACGGTGCTGGCCGTCGAACTGCTCACCGCGGCCCGCGCACTGGACCTGCGCGCACCGCACAAGCCCGCTCCGGCCACGGCCGCCGTCGTGGCCCGACTGCGGGAACGGGTGCCCGGCCCCGGCCCGGACCGGCACCTGGCACCGGACATCGCGGCGGCCGAACAACTCGTGAGGGAGTTGGAGGACTGATGGACACCGAAGAACCGCTTGCGGGTTCGAGCATGAACACAGTTCGTGCCGCGCGGGGCACCGCGCTGACCGCGCGCAGCTGGGCCACCGAGGCGCCGCTGCGGATGCTGCACAACAACCTCGACCCGGACGTCGCCGAACGCCCGCAGGACCTGGTCGTCTACGGCGGCACCGGCCGCGCGGCCCGTGACTGGCCGAGCTTCCACGCCATCACCCGGGAGCTGACCGACCTGCGCGAGGACGAGACGCTGTTGGTGCAGTCCGGCCGGCCGGTGGGCGTGCTGCGCACCCACGAATGGGCGCCCCGGGTGCTGATCGCGAACTCCAACCTGGTGCCGGACTGGGCGAACTGGCCGGAGTTCCGCCGCCTGGAAGCGCTCGGCCTGACGATGTACGGCCAGATGACGGCCGGTTCGTGGATCTACATCGGCACGCAGGGCATCCTGCAGGGCACGTACGAGACGTTCGCGGCCGTGGCGAACAAGCGGTTCGGCGGCACGCTCGCCGGCACGCTGACCCTCACGGCCGGCCTGGGCGGCATGGGCGGCGCGCAGCCGCTCGCGGTGACGATGAACGGCGGTGTCGCGCTCGTCGTCGAGTGCGACCCGGACCGGGCCCGGCGGCGGGTGGAAACCCGCTACCTGGACGAGATCGCGTCCGATGTGGACGACGCGATCCGCCGGGTGGACGCCGCCAAGCGGGAACGGCGGGCGCTGTCGGTCGGGCTGATCGGCAACGCCGCCGAGGTGGTGCCGGACCTGTTGCGCCGCAACCTGGACGTGGACATCGTGACCGACCAGACGTCCGCGCACGACCCGCTGGCGTACCTGCCCAAGGGTGTCGACCTGGCCGACTGGCACGACTACGCGGCCGCCAAGCCGGACGAGTTCACCGACCGGTCCCGCGACTCGATGGCCGACCATGTCGATGCCATGCTGGGTTTCCTCAACCGCGGCGCCGAGGTGTTCGACTACGGCAACTCGCTGCGCGGCGAGGCGAAACTGGGCGGCTGCGAGCGCGCGTTCGACTACCCGGGCTTCGTGCCGGCCTACATCCGGCCGCTGTTCTGCGAGGGCAAGGGCCCGTTCCGGTGGGCGGCGCTGTCCGGCGACCCCGCCGACATCGCGGCCACGGACCGGGCGATCCTGGACCTGTTCCCGGAGAACGAGTCCCTGGCGCGGTGGATCCGGCTGGCCGGCGAGCGGGTCGCGTTCCAGGGCCTGCCGGCGCGGATCTGCTGGCTGGGCTACGGCGAACGGCACCTGGCGGGCCTGCGGTTCAACGAGATGGTCGCCGACGGGACCCTCAAGGCACCCATCGTCATCGGCCGCGACCACCTCGACTGCGGCTCGGTCGCCTCGCCGTACCGGGAGACCGAGGGGATGCGCGACGGCTCGGACGCGATCGCGGACTGGCCGCTGCTCAACGCCCTCGTCAACACGGCGAGTGGCGCGTCCTGGGTCTCGATCCATCACGGCGGCGGGGTCGGCATCGGCCGGTCCATCCACGCCGGGCAGGTGTCGGTGGCCGACGGCACGCCGCTGGCCGCGCAGAAGCTGGAGCGGGTGCTCACCAACGACCCTGG
>DASZXM010000111.1:0-8813 GCA_035546415.1 Pseudonocardiaceae bacterium | reverse complement strand
GGACGTGACGTTCGACTGGGAGCCGTCCACGCCGACGGCCGTGGTGATGACGCGGCGCGGCAGCGATCCGCGGCTGGAGCAGGACCACCGGCCCAACGCGGCCGAGCGCAAGCAGGCGCACCGGGCCCGGCGCGGCCTGGTGGACGTCGACGAGGACGAAGAGTGACCTCGCAGGCCCGCAAGGCGGTCACGGCCGCACGCACCCTCGTGGTGAAGGTCGGCTCGTCCGGTCTGACCACGGCCGAGGGCGGTCTGGACGCCGACCGGTTGGCGACGCTGGTCGACGTGCTGGCCGCCCGCCGGGCCGCCGGCACCCAGGTGGTGCTGGTGTCCAGCGGCGCGATCGCGGCCGGCCTGGCGCCGCTCGGCCTGGCACGCCGGCCGAAGGACCTGGCGACGCAGCAGGCCGCGGCCAGCGTGGGCCAGTTGACGCTGGCGCACGCGTACGTGAACGCGTTCGGCCGGCACCGGCTCACGGTCGGGCAGGTGCTGTTGACCGCCGATGACGTGCTCCGGCGCGCGCACTACCGCAACGCACAGCGCACGTTCACCCGGTTGCTGACGCTGGGCGTGGTGCCGGTGGTCAACGAGAACGACACGGTGGCCACCGACGAGATCCGGTTCGGTGACAACGACCGGCTGGCCGCGCTGGTGGCGCACCTGGTCGGCGCGGACGCGCTCGTGCTGCTGTCCGATGTGGACGCACTGTACGACGGTGACCCCCGGCTCGGCCCTGCTGCGAAGATCACCGAGGTCAACGCCGAGTCCGATGTGGACGGTGTGAAAGCCGGCAGCACGGGCGCGTCCGGCCTGGGCACCGGTGGCATGGCGTCCAAGCTGGCCGCCGCCCGGCTGGCCGCCGCGGCGGGCATCCCGGTGCTGCTGGCGGCCGCCCGCCAGGCGGGCCGGGCGCTCGGCGACGCGGACGTGGGCACGGCGTTCGCGGCCACCGGCAGCCGGCTGTCCGCGCGCCGGTTCTGGCTGGGTTACGCGGCGGGCGCGACCGGCAGGCTGCACCTGGACGACGGCGCGGTCGCGGCCGTGGTGCGCAGGCGCAGGTCACTGCTGGCCGCCGGCATCACCGGTGCCGACGGTGACTTCGAAGCGGGTGACGTGGTCGAGTTGGCGGATCCGGCGGACCGGGTGGTGGCCAGGGGTGTGGTGGCGTTCGACGCCAGCGAGATGCCGGGCCTGATCGGCCGCTCCACCCGTGACCTCGCGCCGGAGCTGCGCCGGGAGGTCGTCCACGCGGACGACTTGGTTCCGCTGCGCTGACCTGCTGGCTGTCTGGCCTGCTGGCCGTCTGTTCTACCTGCCGTCTGTTCTACCTGCCGTCCGCGAACAGCGCGAACGCGTCCCCGTAGCCGCCGAAGACAGCGGTGGCGCCCGCCGCGTCGGCCATCGTGACCGGCACGTCGGACTGTCCGAACTGCCTGCCGTCATCCAGCAGGCCGCCGTCGTCGGAGCCCCAGGCGCGTGCCGTGCCGTCGGACAGCAGCGCGTAACCCGAGTCGGTGCCCGCGCTGATCGCCGTCACCCGTGTCAGGCCGGTGACCGTGGTCGGCGTGAACGACCACGTCGGGTCCGCCGCGTGCGTGCCGTTGCCCAGTTCGCCGAGCACGTTGTAGCCGACCGACCGGACCGTGCCGTCGGAGCGCAGCGCGAAACCGAACTCGTCGGCGGTGTCCTGCGAGGTGCCGGTGGCGATGGCGGTGATGCCACTCAACCCGTTGACCCGCAACGGAACCGTCGACGAGCCGCTGTCCGTGCCGGTGTGCAGGCCGTGCGCGTTGTAGCCCCACGCCCACACCGTGCCGTCCGCTCGCAGCGCGAATCCGGTCCGGAAGCCGCCGGAGACCGCGGTGACGTCCGTCAGACCGGACACCTGGGTCGGGCCGCCCCGGCAGGCGCACCGCCGGCCGTTGCCCAACTGGCCGTACGTGTTGTCGCCGACCGCCACCACGATGCCGTCGGCGCGTAGCGCGTACAGGTCGGTCGCGCCGCTCGCGATGGCCGTCACACCCGCCAGCCCGCGCACCTGGGCGGGTGCCGTGCCGGCGTGGCCGGTGATCGCGGAGACGTCGCCGAAGCTCCAGACCGTGCCGTCCGACCGCAGCCCGAACCCACCGGACACGGCCGCGGAGATCGCCTCCAGACTGGTGATGCCCGGGACCCGAACCGGCGCGTCGCCGGAGCGGCCCCACGTCCACACCGAGCCGTCGGTGCCCAGCCCGTAGACGGTCGGCCCGTGCGTGCTGGCGATCGACTGCAGGCCGGTGAGCCCGAACAGCGGGGCGGCCGGGGTGCCGCCGAGTCCCCGATCGCCGAGGGAGCCGTCCACGCCCCAGCTCAGGGCGCACCCGGTGGCGCACTGCGCCGTCGGCGGCGCGAAGTAGCCGACCAGGTCGGCGTGCAGACGGACCGTGCCAATGCGGTTGTGCACGTCCACGATGCCGTCCGGTCCGACAGGGACCGTGACCGTGCCGGCCGCGAGTTGGCCGGCCAACAGGACGAGTCCGGACCGGGCGGTCCCGTCCGGCCACGCCGTCACGGACGTCCGCGCGGTGGCGGTGCCGGTGAGGTTCAGCACGACGGCGGTCGTGCTGGGCGGTACGACGGCGGACAGGTCGAGGCCGATCGTGGTGTCCGGTCCGGCCGACCGGTCGAGCACCGCCCTGGCCGCTGTGGTGGAGAACGACGACGCGTCGCCGGTGGTGTAGTAGCCGGCGAGGTCGACCAGCACGCCGGCGGTGCCGGCCAGGTTGCGAATGTCGATCGCCGAGTTCGGCCCGAGCCCGACGATCACCTGGTTGGCGACTGTCGCACCGGGACCGAAGTAGACGTTCGGCGCGGCGGGCTCGGCGTCGCCGTCCGGCCACACGGTGACGGAGGTGTCGCGCGTGGCCTCCAGGCCGGTCACGGTCAACGCGACAGCCGTCGCGTCGGGCGGTACTCGACCGGCCAGGCTCAGTTGGTGGGTCGCGTCCGCCGAGAACCGGCTGTCCAGCACGCGGACGGGGGTCACCGGGGTGAACTCGGCGCCGCCGGTCGGGGAGTAGTAGCCCTCCAGGTCGGCGGCGAGGGCCACCGAACCCGCGCGGTTGTGGAAGGACACCCGGCCGTCATCCGTCGCCGTGGTGACGAGACTGGCCCTCGTCCGCCCGGGTACCAGGCGCAGGGTGGCCGTGGTCGGCGTCGTCGTCACGGCCGTCGCCGCCGTCGCGTTGGTACCGGTCACGTTCAGCACGACCGCGGCCGTGCCGTTCGGCACCAGGTCCCGCAGGTCAACCGTGACCGTGCCGCCCGCGCCGACCGCGCGCGTGTCCAGCACGCGCGTGGGCGGCGTCGGGTGGAAGTCGGCGCCGGTCGCCGGGGCGGGCGGATCGTCGTGCGGTTCCGGGACCGCGGGCCCGGCCGCGAGGAACAGGACCGCGGCCACCAGCGCAACGAAACCGCACACGAACACACGCGTACGCGTGACGAACCGCATCTGGATTTCCCCCAGGCGAGAGCGCGAGGCCCCGACGACGAAGGTGACGTCGCACTCTAGACCGGGCAAGATCACTTCAACAAGCCGTCACCCACCCAGGTACAGCACGGCATAGCAGGCCAACCAGTGCTCGACCATGTAGTCGGTGCCGCTGACCTTGTCCAACGCGCGTGCGGCGTGCCGACGGGCGTTCGCGAGCAGTTCCGGCGACCGGGAGTCGTTGGGCGTCAACGTTTCCGCGAGCCGCCGGAAGCACCACGCCCGGCTGAGGTTGAGCCCGTGCAGGTGAGCGGTCTGCCCGTCGGTGTCGTCCGACACGACGGCCGGTTCGAACACCGTCGCGATGTCCGGCCGGAACCGGTCCAGCCATGCCGCGAACGCCGTTTCGGGTAGCAAGTTGGCCATCAGTTCGGCTTCGCACAGCGTCGGTGAGAGGAAATCCGCGCCGTCGGGCTCCCAGCGGGCTGGGCTGTCGACGTCGTCGGTGAACCACCGCAGGGCGGCGTCGGTGATCGCGTCCAACAGCGCGGAGTCGCCCCGCTCGGCGCGCAGCCGCGCGTGCGCCAGTGCGCGGGACAGGCCGAACGCGCTGTTGAAGTGCGCACCCTGCCGGATCGGATAGGTCTGCGTGGGCAGCCAGCGCACGAACGCGCCGGCCAGCGCGTCGCTCAGCGGTTCGGCGTTCGCGGCCCACCGCTGGGCGTCCGGGTCGTCCCACGTGGCCAGCTCGTGAATCAGGTGCAGCGCCCACGCCCAGCCGTAGGGCCGGGTGCCGCCGCCGCGTTCGGTGAACGTCTTCGCCTCGGTGACCAGGTTCCCCGCCGTCAGGTGCTCGTCCAGGACCGCCCGGATCTCGGCGGCCGGTACGACGTCGGGCACGTCCTTGACCAGCTTGACCAGCACCCAGTGCATCTCCACGCACGAGTGCCAGTCGAAGCAGCCGTAGAAGGCCGGATAGATGTCCCTGGGCCGGTGCGGGAAGTCGCCCGGCTCCCGCATCACGTGCCGGATGTGGTTCGGGAACTCCTGCTGGGTGGTGGCGAGCGTCACAGCGGCGAACTCGGGCGCCCTGGCCCGCAGCTCGTCCCACATGGTGTTTGTCACAAATGTCCCCTCGTCATCGGACGCGGATTGTGACGACATCGTCCGGTGGACGATCCCTGTTACACCAGATCGGATGGTCGGATTGTTGAACATTTGGAAAGTCCCTCGACCTGGCGGTGGCCGAGGTCGTAGGCTGCCCGCATGACGGCGATCGCTCACGACTCCGACCTCGGCACCGACCTGCGGGAAGAGGTGCACGCGGCGGCCCGGCGCGCCCGGGTGGCGGCCGCCGGCCTGGCGCTGGCCACCCGGGAACGCAAGGACGCCGCCCTGCTGGCCATGGCCGACGCGCTGGTCGCCCGCGCCGCCGGCATCCTGGCCGCCAACGCCGCCGACATCGAGGCGGGTCGCTCCGGCGGCATGGCCGAGGCGATGCTGGACCGGCTGGCACTGTCCGAGAAGCGGATCGGGGCCATCGCCGACGGCCTGCGCACTGTCGCGTCGCTGCCCGATCCGGTCGGCGAGGTGCTGCGCGGCGGGCTGCTGCCCAACGGACTGGAAATGCGGCAGGTCCGGGTGCCGCTCGGCGTCGTCGGCATGGTCTACGAGGGCCGGCCGAACGTCACCGTCGACGCCGCGGGCCTGGCGCTCAAGTCCGGCAACGCCGCACTGCTGCGTGGTTCGTCGTCGGCGGAGCGGTCGAACACCGCACTGGTCCAGGTGCTGCGGGACACCCTCGTCGAGGTGGGCCTGCCGGCCGACGCCGTGCAGTTGCTGCCCTGTCACGACCGGGCGTCCGTGCGGCACCTGATCACCGCACGCGGCCTGGTGGACCTCGTCATCCCGCGCGGTGGTGCGGGCCTGATCGCCACGGTCGTCGAACAGGCCACCGTGCCCACGGTCGAGACCGGGGTCGGCAACTGTCACGTGTACGTCGACGCGGCCGCCGACCTGGACCGCGCCGAGCGGATCGTGCTGAACTCCAAGACCCGCAGGACGAGCGTGTGCAACGCGGCGGAAACCCTGTTGGTGCACAAGGACGTCGCCGCGGAGTTCCTGCCCAGGATCCTGGCCGCGCTGCAGGGCGCGGGAGTCACGGTGCACGGAGACGATGCCGTGCGTGCCGCCGCGGGCGGCGTCGTGCCGGCGACCGATACCGACTGGGACGTCGAGTACCTGTCGATGGACATCGCCGCAGCCGTCGTCGACTCACTCGACGCCGCGATCGCGCACATCGCGGCCCACTCGTCCGGTCACACCGAGGCCATCGTCACCGACGACGTGCGGGCGGCCCGCGAGTTCACCGCGCGCGTCGACTCGGCGGCCGTGATGGTCAACGCGTCCACGGCGTTCACCGACGGCGGCGAACTCGGGATGGGCGCGGAGATCGGCATCTCCACGCAGAAGCTGCACGCGCGCGGTCCGATGGGCCTCGCCGAGCTGACGTCGTCGAAGTGGATCGTGTGGGGCGACGGGCACATCCGGCCCGCGTCCTGACCTACCGCCAGGTCTCGTTGTAGCGCTGGGCGTCCCCGGCGTGCTCGGCCTCGTACCGCTCCTGGCGGAACGTGGACGCGTAGTGCGCAGGGTAGCCGTACCTGCTCAGCCGGGAGTCGACGCTCTCCGCCGAGTAGGACAGCGAGTAGTAGATGCTCACCACGAGGCCGAGCACCACGCACGCCACCGCGAAGTACCACGGCACCCCGAAGACGCCGAACAGGACCAACAGGACCACGATGGCCGGAACCGCCTGGTAGAGCGTCCGCAGGAACGCCCGCAGGAGCCAGCGCCGGCTCGTGGCGTCGTGCAGCACCCATTCCCGGTAGGTGTCGGGAAGCCTGCCGCCGTACTGGTAGTAGAGCCACAGCAGCGGATTGGGGCGCTTGGCAGGCATGGTTCCAGCGTAGTTGCCGCTTCCACGCCGTAGGCTTCGATGCACTGTGAGGCTGATCGGAGGCGGCAGGATGACCGAGGACCCCGGTCGGCGCCGTGACTCGGCGGCCACCAAGGCCGCGCTGCTCACGGCGGCCCGGACGCTGTTCGTCGACCGTGGTTTCGACCGCACGACTGTGCGCGACATCGCAGCGCTGGCCGGCGCGAACCAGGCCTTGCTGTTCCGCTACTTCGGGTCGAAGGAGGCGCTGTTCCGCGAGGCGATGACCAGCGGCGGCGAGCAACTGATCGTGGAGACACCGCCCGAGCAGCTGGTGGCCCGCGTGCTGGCCCGGATGCTGTCGGAGGACGCGCCGAAAGCGGCGGACAGCCCGATCTACGCGCTGCTGCGCTCCAGCGCGCACCGCCAGTCGGCGGAGATGTTCCGCGACGAGCTGGGCGTGCGCTACCGGCGGGTGCTGGCCACGCTGACCGACGCCGTCGACGCGGACATGCGGGCGGACCTGGTGCTCGCGTGGCTGCTCGGGATCGGCTTCCTGCGGTCGGTGCTGGAACACCGGCCGTTCACCGACGCCGACCCGAATGTCGTTGCGGCACTTGTGTTGCGGGCCGTGTCGACGCTGTTGGAGCGGGTCGACCAGCGGCCCGCCGACTGACCCTTCACCGATACAGCCGATTGCTCCGTTCCCGGCTCACTCCTAGGCTGCCGTTGTAAGCGAGCGCTTACAAGAGTGGACGAGGGGAGCGCTCCATGACGGCCACCAGCCGAGGAGCACGCACGTACCCGTTCGGACCCGCCGAACGACTGGAACTCGACCCGACCTACGCGCTGCTGCGCGACGAGGAACCGCTGGCCCGCATCGAAATGCCCTACGGCGGTGAGGCGTGGCTGGCCACCCGCTACGCCGACATCCGGACCGTGCTGGCCGACCAGCGGTTCAGCCGGGCCGAGACGCGCGGCAGGGACGTGCCGCGCACCGGGCCGCTGATCCAGCACGACCCGTCGATCCTGAGCATGGACCCGCCGGAGTACACCCGGCTGCGCAAGCTGGTCGCCAAGGCGTTCACCGCCCGGCACGTGGAGGACCTCCGCCCGCGCGTGCAGGAGATCGTGGACGGACTGCTGGACACGATGATCGCGGCCGGCCCACCCGCGGACCTCACCGAGTCACTGACGTGGCCGCTGCCGATCACGGTGATCTGCGAGATGCTCGGCGTGCCCGTCGCCGACCGGGACAGCTTCCGCGCGTGGACCGACCTGATGCTGGCCACCGGCACCGACCTGGCCCAGGACGCGGTGGCGGCCGCGCGGGACAGCATCAACGGCTACCTGGCCGACCTGATCGCCGCCCGCCGGGAGACACCGACCGGCGACCTGCTCGGCCTGCTCGTGCGGGCCAGGGAGAACGACGACCGCCTCGGCGAACGGGAACTGGTCACGTTCGGCGTGACGCTGCTGATCGCCGGCCACGAGACGACGGCCAACCAGACCGGCAACATGGTCTACCTGATGATGGAACGCCGGGACCTGTGGGACAGCCTGGTCGCCGACCCGGCGCGGGTGCCGCAGGCGGTCGAGGAGTTGATGCGGTTCATCCCGCTGGGCGCGGCGGCCAGCTTCGCCAGGATCGCCACGGAAGACGTGGAACTGGGTGGCCGCACGGTGCGCGCGGGCGAAGCGGTGATCGTGCAGGTCGCGTCGGCGAACCGGGACGCGTCGGTCTTCACCGACCCGGACGAGATCGACTTCTCGCGCACCGACAACCCGCACGTGGCTTTCGGCCACGGCGTGCACCACTGCCTGGGCGCACCACTGGCGCGGCTCGAACTCCAACTGGCCGTCGGTACGCTGGTGCGTCGGCTACCAGGGCTACGCCTTGCCGTGCCGGCGGAGGAGGTGCCGTGGCGGGCGAACCGGCTGGTCCGCGGCGTCACGGCGTTGCCAGTGGAGTGGTGAGGAGTGCGAGCGTGACGGACACCCGGTGGCGGATCAGCGTCGACAAGGCCACGTGCATCGGATCGGCGGTCTGCGCGGGCACATTGCCCAACAGGTTCAAGATCGTGGACGACAAGTCGGTTCCGGTGGACGAGGTGATCGCTCCCGACGACGAGGTCCTGGGCGCCGCGGAGTCGTGTCCGATGGAGGCGATCCTGGTCACCGACGCCGCGACCGGCGAGGTGCTCGCCCCCGAGATGTGAGCCACGGGGAGTGACCGGCCGCACGTCGGCCTCGGCGTCATGGCCCGGGTGCTGCGGCGTCCAGTCACCGAGCGGCCCCCACGGGAGCGGCCGCCCGGCCGGCCGGTGACCCCCAGCACTGACCGTGCCGTAGGAACGGAGCGTGGTGTCGCACCGTGGATCGGCGGCCCGCGACCCACGCTCCGTT
>DASZXM010000110.1:0-3999 GCA_035546415.1 Pseudonocardiaceae bacterium | reverse complement strand
AACCGGGCAGCGTCGGCGTCTACGTCGGCGACAGCTCGACGGGCGGCCTGCGGAGCGGATTCACGGTGAGGTGAGCGATGCGCCGACGGCTGATCTCCATCCTGCTCGTCGGGTTGCTCGCCGCCGGGGTGGTGTCGAGCGGCCAGCCCGTGGCCGCCGGCACCACCAGCGACCGCCTGACCGCGACGCAGCGAGCCGTGCTGTACGGCATCGCCAGGGACACGTGGCGGTTCTACGCGTCCGACGTCGACCCGCACACCCACCTGCCGTTGGACAACCTCGGCCCCGGCGCCGTCCGCGGCACGTACACGTCAGCGGCCGACATCGGCGTGTACCTGTGGGCCGTGGTCGCCGCGCACGACCTGCGCCTGATCGGCAGGCAGGCGGCGCGATCCCTGGCCACCGCGACCCTGACCGCCGTCAGCGGACTCGCACGGTCCCACGGGTTCCTGTACCAGTGGTACGACACGACCACCGGACACGTCATCCGCAACCCGGGTGACGTGGACTGCGCGACCGAGCCGACACCCACCCAGGACAACTGCTCCTTCCTGTCCGCCGTGGACAACGGCTGGTACGCGTCCGGCCTGATCGTGGTGCGCCAGGCCATGCCGGAGCTGCGCCCCTTGGTGGACCGGCTACTCGCCACCATGGACTTCGGCATCTTCTACGACGACCGTGCGCAGACATCGTGCAACACCAACTCGGCCGTACCGGGCAATCAGCCGACCGGCCAGATGTACGGCGGCTACTACGTCGACCAGGGACCGGCCGGCTATCACAACGGCGCGCTGTACAGCGATCCGCGGATCGCCATGTACCTGGGCATGGGCCTGCACCAGATGCCCGGTGACGTGTGGTGGCGGACGTGGCGCACGCTGCCACCCCGGCAGTGCCCGACGGACCCGGACTTCTCCGGGCAGGGCCAGTGGCCGGTGGCCGGTTACTGGCAGACGTACCGCGATCCCGTGTCCGGCAAGCGGTTCCGCGTCTGGGAGGGCCACTACACCGACCCGGGCACGGGCCTGACATTCGTGCCGACGTGGGCCGGCGGCATGTTCGAGGGCCTGATGGCGAACCTGGTGGTGCCGGAGACCGCGTGGGGACCGCACGGCTTCGGGCTCGACGACCTGCGCTGGGCACAGGTCCAGGCCGGCTACGCGACCCGCGTGCTGCACTACCCGGTGTGGGGCCTGTCGCCGTCCAGCACCGCCGACGACACCGGGAACTACGGCGGCTTCGGCACGGCGGGCCGGAGCTACCCGCGCGGCCAGGGACTGTCGCAGTGCGCGGACTGTGCCACCGAGGACATCGTCAGCCCGCACGCGTCTGTGATCGCGCTGGACGTGCTACCGCGGCAGGCGTACGCGAACATCCAGGCGCTGCGCACCGACTACCCCGGGCTGTACGACCCGAACGGCGGGTTCTTCGACGCGGTGAATCCGGTCACCGGCTCGGTCGGGCACCGACGCCTGGTCCTCGACCAGTCGATGATCATGGCGGCGCTGGACGACGCACTGGACGACGGCGGCCTCCGCGACCACTTCGCCCACGACCCGGTGTCCTGGGCCGCCCGGCTCTACCTGGGAACGGAGACGATGTCGATCAGCTGAACGAGAGAACTGAAAGCGAGACGCGAATCAGGTGGTCCGGCGCGGTTCGATGGTGAACCCGAGCTTGCCGAGCACGGTCACCGCGCCGGACCGGCCACCCTCGAAGTCCCCGGGCGCCAACCGCTGCCCGGTGGCCAGCTCATACGCGGTCCCCAGAATCGCCTTGTGCGGGTAGCGACGGTCCTCCCACACCAGCTCGTAGCTGCGCGACGGCCCGAACCCGTGCTCGGCGAAGAACCGCTCCGCGCCCAACCGGTCGTACTCCTTGATCGCGCGCACCACGTCGTCGCGAGTCACGCTGTTCCAGGCAACCATCGCTCGACCCTCCCGCACCGGTCCGCCGCCACCGCAAGGCTACTGCCAGCGGAACCGGACGGCAGGATCGATCACATGAATGTTCCGAATGGGTTTCATCGACAACGCGAATAGATCGTCACCATGTGATCGACTTGCTGGCCAGGAACTCCTCGATGCCGGGCCGACCCCACTCCCGGCCGATGCCGGACTGCTTGAAGCCCCCGTGCGGAGCCTTCCGGTTCAGCGGCGCGCCGTTGACCCGCACCCTCCCGACCCGGAGCTGCCGCGCTACCCGCGAGGCGCGCTCCGCGTCACCCGACCACACCCCGGCCGCCAGGCCGTACGGCGAGTCGTTCGCGATGGCCACCGCGTCGGCCTCGTCGTCGAACGGCAGGATCACCACGACCGGCCCGAAGATCTCCTCACGGGCCACCCGCATTCCGTTGTCCGCATCAGAAAACACCGTCGGCCGCACGAAGTAGCCGCGGTCCAGGCCGGGAGGCGCGTCCGCACCGCCCGTCAGCATCCGCGCACCCGATGCCACACCGCTCTCGATGTAACCGCGGACCCGGTCGCGCTGACCGGCCGTGGTCACCGGTCCGAGCGTCGTGTCCGGCGACAGCGGATCACCCAGCACGTAGGACGACGCCTTCGCCACCGCCAGGTCCTCGACGTCGGCCAGGATGTCCCGCGACACGAGCATCCTGGTCAGGCCGCCGCACACCTGACCGGAGTTGCGGAAGGCGTCGTCGATGCCGTCGGACACCGCCCGCGCGACGTCCGTGTCGGCGAAGATCACGTTCGGGGACTTGCCGCCCAGTTCCAGGGCGACACGCTTGAGCGAGTCCGCGGCCAGCCGCATGACGCGCCTGCCCGCGCGCACCGAGCCGGTCAACGACACCATGTCCACCAGCGGGTGCGTGACCAGCGCCTCCCCCACCACCGGGCCGGTCCCGGTGACGACGTTGAGCACGCCGGGCGGCAGGCCCGCGTCGGCCAGTGCCTCGGTGAGCACGAACGCCGTCAGCGGTGCGACCTCGCTCGGCTTGAGCACGACCGTGCAGCCGGCGGCGATGGCCGCGCCGACCTTGATGCACACCTGGTGCAGGGGGCTGTTCCACGGCGTGATGGCCGCGACCACGCCGACCGGCTCGTAGCGGACCGTCGCGTTGCCGATCCGTTCCTGCCAGCGGACGTCGTCGATCACCTCGGCGATGATGTCCAGGTCGGCCACTGACGTCGCCGTCTGCGCCGTGCGCGCGATGTGCAGCGGCTGGCCGACCGCGCTGGTGATCAACGACGTGATCTCGTCGGACCGGGCCGCAAGCGACCGTGCGGCGCGCTCGACGACCGCCCTGCGCTCGGCAACGGCCGACCGCGACCACGACGGGAACGCGGCGGCCGCCGCGCGGACCGCCCGGTCGACGTCGGCCACCGACGCGTCCGGGATGGTCGTGATGACCTCCTCGGTGGCCGGGTTGACCACCGGCTGGGCACCGTCACCGGTCGGCTCGACCCACTTTCCGTCGACGAAGATCATCGCGACTCCTTCTCGATGACGATCAGGCCGTCCAGCGCGACCGCACCGGACGGGCCGGCCAGCACCGGGTTCACCTCCAGCACGTAGCCGGGCCAGGGCAGGCCGGCCGCGAGCACCGACAACCGCTGCATGAACCCGGCCAGCGGTGCCAGGCACTCCCCCTGTCCCTTGCGCTCCAGGTAGCCGGCCGTCCGCAGCCGACCGACCAACAGCACCGCGTCATCGAGGGACAGCGGGGCCGGGGCGAACACGATGTCGTCCACCAGTTCCGTCTGCACGCCACCGGCGCCCACCGACACGACCGGACCGAACGACTCGTCATGGAACGCGGACGCCAGGAACTCGTGCCCACCGGACTCGGCCATCCGCTGCACGTAGACCCCTTCCACGGTCACGTCACCGTCACCGGCAGCGGCACCAGCAGCGGCCACCAACTCCTCGAACCGCGCGCCGACGTCGTCGACGACGACCTTCAGCCGGACCAGGCCGGCGGCCGCCCGGTGGGTGACCTGCGGCGACACGACCTTCATGGCCACCGGGCCGCCGAGC
>DASZXM010000109.1:0-4622 GCA_035546415.1 Pseudonocardiaceae bacterium | reverse complement strand
CGAACATCACCCGTCCCTTTCGTAGTCGTCCGGTACCTGTCTAGAGACGGCGCCGGCCCACCGGGCAGGGTCGGAAGTCCTTCCGCCGGGGCCTACTGGGCTCTTCGGTTCGATTCACCGGCCACGACCAAGGGCCCTCGCCCGGCCGGGCACGCGGGGGCGAGTCTTGGGCACAGGAATCGATCGCGGGTAAGGGAGGGTGACATGAACCGCATGAACAGGCCGGCGGCCGTTGCTCGGCGCCTCGGCTGGGGCCACAACGCCCTCCGCAGGCCGTTGGACCGGATCGAGAACGCCGCGCGGGTCGCCGCCGTCGTACTCACCATCGCGGCGACGCCGCTGGCGATGTCGTTCGGCTCGGCCTGCTACCACTCCAGCATGGCGCTCTCCGCCGAGCAGACCGCCACCAGCCATGCGGTGACCGCGACGCTGGTGGAGGCGACGAACACCACGGTCACGCTGGAGAGCATGGCCACCACGGTCCCGGCCACCGCGCGGTGGACCGGTCCGGACGGCTCGCGGCACACCGGCATCGTGTCCGCACCGCAGCAGGCGCCCGCCGGTACGACGGTGCACATCTGGACCGACGCGCACGGCACGCCGATCGACGCCCCGCTGAGCCCGGCCCAGGCATGGGGTCGCGGCGTCCTGATCGGCATCCTCACGATGCTCGCCGCCGCCGCGGTGTGCGCCGTATCGCTCTTCGTCCTTCGCCTGCGGCTCGACAAGATCCGCTACGCGGCCTGGGAAGCCGAGTGGCGCGAGATCGATCCGTGGCGGACCCGGCACGGCAGTTGATCGGAGGCACGGACATGAACGGGCAGACGACCCCGGATGTCGCGACCATCCACACCGCGCTCGACGTGGCGCACCGGGCGCCCTCGGTGCACAACACCCAGCCGTGGCGGTGGGCGGTCGCGGACCACTCGGTGCACCTGTTCGCCGACCGGACCCGGCAGTTGCCCGTCATCGACCACGACGGCCGCGAACTGGTCATCAGCTGCGGCGCGGCCCTGCACCACGCCCGGATCGCGTTCCGCGGACTGGGCTGGAAACCGATCGTGCACCGGCTGCCCAACCCGGCCGACCCGGACCACCTGGCGGCGCTGGAGTTCACGCCGCTGCCCCGGATCGACCGGCACGTGCTGCGGCTGGTCGCCGCGACGGCCACACGGCGCACCGACCGCAGGCCGTTCCTCCCCGACCCGCTCCCCGAACCGCTGCTGGCACAGCTGATCGGCGCGGCCGTGGCCGAAGAGGTGACGTGCACGGTGCTGGCCCACCCGGCGGCCCGGCGGGACGTCGCCGTCGCACTCGGCCACGCCGACGCGCTGCAGCGCGCCAACCCGATGTACCGGGCCGAACTGGCCGAGTGGACCCGCAGCAGGCTGGGCGCCCTCCAGGGCGTGCCCACGAGGAACGTCCCGGCGGCGGCGGTCTTCCCCCGTGGCGTGGTGGGCCGCGACTTCGGCAGCGGGGAACTGGAGAGCCCGCCACCCCTGGACGACGGCGCGATGTTCTGCGTGCTGAGCACGAACGTCGACAGTGGACACGACTGGCTGCGCACCGGCGAGGCGCTGTCGGCGGTGACACTGGCCGCGACGGCGAACGGGCTGGCCAGCTGCACGCTCAGCCAGGTCGCCGAGGTCCGGACGACCCGGGACCTGGTGCGCACGACCGCGCTGGGCGGCTTCGGGGAACCGCAACTCGTGCTGCGGCTGGGTTGGCCGGCAACGGCCACGTTCCCCGGCCCGGCGACACCGCGCCGCCCCCTCGACGACGTGGTGACCCAGTGGCGGGACTACTGACAGGAGGTCGACATGCAGGAGAAGCGTTGGGACGTCGAGATCCACATCGACGAACACGACAGCAGGACGCGTGCGCAGGCCCGGTTGCACAACCGGGACGAGACCGGCCTGGTGGGCACCGGGTTCGCACTGCTCAACCCGACCGACGCCGACGTCCCCGAGATCGGTGACGAACTGGCGGTGTCGCGGGCGCTGGCGGACTTGGCCCACCAGTTGCTGGACGCGGCGGCCGACGACATCGAAGGCGTCACCGGCCGGCCGTCACACCTGACGCACTGACACCGCAGCGGATCGGCCCGGCACCCATCGGCACCGGGCCGCCGCATCCGGCCACCGCATCGCAACGGCCACCGCATCGCCGCTGTCGTGGCGGAACGCCGCATGCACCAACCGGGTCGCCCAGCCGGAGCGGTTCGGGTGCCGGGACGGGCGGCGCCAATCCCACGGCGCGACGCCGGGCCGGGTGCGGCGCCCGTCCCGCAGCGCGGCGCCGATCCCATCCCGGCCCCGCTCAGCCCTTCCCGGACGTCGGTGTCGCCGAGAAACCCCCGGTCCAGGCGGACTTCGCTCCCGAGTCGCCGATCAGGTAGACGTCCACCACCGAACCCACGGACACCACGACGGCCAGGACCATCGCCACCACCCGCACCGCCGACAGCCAACCGGGCAACCGTGCCTCGGTGTCCCGCGGCCGGGCAGCCCCCTCGGCGGTCTCCCCCTCGCCGGTCTCCCCCTTGCCGGCGGCACCGCCGACGAGCACCTTCTCCGGCGCGGGCGCCGACCGGCGGGTGAGCCACTGTGGTTTCGTGAACAGCACCCACACCGCGACCGCCGCCACGAACATGCCGGCCGCCCACGGCAGCATCGTGTCGGCGAGTTCGGCGTGCGTGTGCAGGGTCGGGCTCCGGTCGACCCGGCGGATCAGCCATTCACCGGCGTGCGTCGTGGGCGGTATGACGACCACGGCCACCAGCGCGGCGATCGGCGTCAGGATGCCCAGGCGCCTGCGGGCCGCCGGCCACAGCGCGCTGAGGACGAGCAGGATCGCGGCCAGCGGTACCAGCACGACGACGGCGTGCACGAGCAGGACGTGCGCAGGCAGACCGTTGATCACGGTCGGTCCCATGATGTGCTCCTTCGACTGTCTTGACCTCGTGAAAGTGCCCGCTGTCACCGTCGACAGCCAAGCGAGCACGGAACGTAGCGAGCGATTCTTGGAGAGATATTGGAGCTTTTGCCCGGATCGCGACCCGAGCTGCGGAGATCGCCGCAGTTCGGGTTGACGGTGAACGCCACCCACCGTTCGTAGGGACCCGAATGGCGTCCCCGGTCAGAAATCCGGGACCAGTCGCGCGGGCGAGTGGCCGCCCCTCCACGGTCGAGGACGCGTCCGGGTCTCCGGCCACGGCGGCGGAGACCAACCCTCGCAGGGAAATCCGGCCCGGCAGCCGGTGACGGTGGTCCTGCCCGACCGGGATGCACTGCTCTGCCCGGAAAAGCCGCACCGCCATACCGTCAGGTTGTCGACCTGTGAGGAGGAGATGACATGAAGCGCCACACCGTCGAATCGATCATGACGAGGAAGGTCGTGTCCGTTCGGCCGGACGCGTCGTTCAAGCGGATCGCCACGCTGCTGGACGAGAACGACGTCAGTGCCGTGTCGGTGACCGACTACCAGGGCCGGATCATCGGCATCGTGTCCGAAGCGGACCTGGTCGCGCAGCAGACCCGGACCGAGCCGCGCCGGTCCCGCTGGCACCGCACCGACCGACGGGCGCCGGCGGTCGCCACGACGGCCACGGACCTGATGACCACCCCGGCCATCACGGTCGGAGCCGGCACGGAGATCGTGAGCGCCGCACGGGTGTTGGCCGCCCGCAACATCAAGCGGGTCCCGGTGGTGGACGCGGACAACCGCCTGCTGGGCATCGTCAGCCGGCACGACCTGGTGCACGTCTTCGTCCGGCCCGACGAGGAGATCCGCCAGGAGGTGCGCGACGAGGTGTTCCGGCACGCCCTGTGTGTGGACCCCGCGGCCATCGAGACCACCGTGCTCGACGGCGTCCTCACGCTGCGGGGCCAGGTCGAGCGCCGCAGCCTGGTCTCGATCGCGGCCGCGCTGTGCCGCCGCGTCGACGGCGTCGTCGACGTCGTCAACCGGCTCACCTACGCCATGGAC
This sequence comes from Pseudonocardiaceae bacterium, assembly GCA_035546415.1. GTDB lineage: Bacteria > Actinomycetota > Actinomycetes > Mycobacteriales > Pseudonocardiaceae > DATEPR01. The sequence goes on along the minus strand of DASZXM010000109.1, from coordinate 635 downwards.
GACACGAGGATCGGCGACGGCACCGCGCCGCAGAACGTGGGCATCCTGCACGGACCGTGGGGACAGCACTGACATGTCCGACACACTGAACGCGCCGATCGTGGTCGGCGTCGACGGCAGCCCGTTCAGTCGGACGGCGTTGCGCTGGGCGATCGGCGAGGGACGCCGGTCGCACAGCGCCGTGGTGGCGATCCTGGTCTGGCGTACCAAGCCGGTGTCGCATCCGTCGCTCGCCGGCACGGCGGTGCCCCCGCAGGAGCTGCCGGACATCCGGTTCCAGCAACTGCTGGACGGGATCGTGCGCGACGAGGTGGACCTGACGGGTGGGCCTGCGCCGGTGACCCGGGCCGTGCCCGGGGCGGCCGGTGAGATCCTCGCCGAGGCGTCGGACGACGCGCGCATGCTGGTGCTGGGCAGCCACGGCCACGGCCGGCTGTTCACCGCCCTGGTCGGCTCGGTCGCCGACTACTGCGTCCGCAACGCGACGTGCCCGGTCGTGATCGTCCCCGCGGTGGCCACCCGGAGCGTGCCGGAGCCGAAGCGCGCGCCGGTCCTCGTGCCGGACGCCCTGTTCCCCCAACCGTTCCAACAGTGACAGTCCCATGGCGACGATCCGGTACGGCTGAGGGGCCCTG
>DASZXM010000108.1:0-8576 GCA_035546415.1 Pseudonocardiaceae bacterium | reverse complement strand
GGCGTGGTCGGTCGGGCGGGGCGTGGACCAGTCGGTCGCGCGTGGTCGGCCGGACCGGCGTGGACCGGGCCGGCGTGCGTGGACCAGCCGGGCCGGCGTGGACCGGGCGGATCACCCGCTACGCGACCGGGCCCGCCGTCGGTTCCCTGCTCACCCGCCTGGCGATGCCCGAGCGCGGCATCACCAGAGCCGCGTCCTGGTCCGGTTCCAGGTACACCTGGTCGCCGTGCGACAGGCCGACCTTCTCCCGGTACACCCGCACCTTCACGGACTCGTCGCCGGCCAGCCGGACGTGGTAGTCCCAGCAGTCGCCCTGGTAGATGCTGAAGTCGATGATGCCGGACCAGTCGCGGTCGGACCTGGGCCGCCGCGACATCCGGAAGCTCTCCGGGCGCATGAACACGCTGACCTCGTCGCCCGCGGCGAGTCCGTCGCACGACCGGCACCGCAGCACGCCCGCGGCCGTGGTGATCTCGACGGTGTCGCCGGCGAGCGAGTTCACCGTGCCCGTCATGGTGTTCGAGACGCCGAGGAAGCGGGCCGTGAACTCCGCGGTGGGCCACGCGTAGATCTCCTGCGGCAGGCCGGACTCGACGACGTGCCCGTCGTCCATCACGATGACCCGGTCCGAGACGGCCAGCGCCTCGTCCTGGTCGTGGGTGACGAACACCGTCGTGATCCCCAGCCGCTGCTGGACCGCCCTGATCTCGTCCCGCATCCGGTCCCGCAGTCCGGCGTCCAGATTGGACAGCGGTTCGTCCAGCAGCAGCACCTTCGGCTCCCGCACCAGCGCCCTGGCCAGTGCGACCCGCTGCTGCTGGCCACCGGACAGCATCGGCGCCGGCCGGCCGGCGAAGTCGGCGAGGCCGACGCCGTCCAGGGCGGCCAGGGCGCGTTCCCGTGCCTGTGCCTTCGCCACCTTCGGGCGCTGCGCCCGCAGCGGGAACATCACGTTCTCCAACACCGTCATGTGGGGCCAGATCGCGTAGGACTGGAACACGATGCCGATCGGCCGCCGGTTGGCGCCGAGGAAGACACCCTTGTCCGGTGCGGCGACCACCAGGTCGCCGATCGTGATCTCACCGCTATTGGGGCGTTCCAGACCGGCGATCAGGCGTAGCGTCGTGGTCTTCCCGCATCCGCTGGGTCCCAGCAGCGTGACCAGTTCGCCCTCGGCGACGTCCAGGTCGATCCCGTCCACCGCGTTGCCGGTCGCCGTCCGGCCTGCGTACCGCTTCACCACTCCGGTGAGCCTGATCATCATTGCTCCGTTTCTAGTGGTCGCGCAGGCCGATACGGCCGCCGAGCAGCCGCACCAGGCCGACGATGACCGTCAGCAGCACGACCAGCACGATGCCCAGCGCCGCGACGACGGGGTAGTCACCACTGGACCACAGGTTGTAGATCTGCACCGACATCACGTTGGTGTTCTGCGAGTACAGGAAGATCGCCGCCGAGATCTCGCGGAACGCGACGATCGTCGTGTAGAGGAACGCCGCCATCAGCGACGGCATCAGCAGGGGCACGTAGATCCTGCGGAACGCGTGGAACCAACCGGCCCCGCTGGCCGACGCGGCCTCCTCCAGCTCGTCGCTGATCTGCGCGATGCCCGGCCCCAGGTAGCGCATGCCGTAGGGCAGACCGATCGTGACGAACGCGATCACCAGGATGGTCAGCGTGCCGTACAGGTGGAAGGGCAGCGGTGCCGCCAGGTACCAGTAGAGGACGCCGACGCCCAGCACGATGCTGGGCACCGCGATCGGCACCGTGGCCAGCCAGTCCAGCACGAACCGGAACCGGATCTTCGTCTTCACCGTCAGGTACGCCACGACGGCCGTGAGCGCGGTGACGATCAGGCCCGCGGACACGGCCGTGACCGCCGTGTTGCGGACCGTCGCCAGCAGCGACGGTGTCGCGAACAGGGTGGTGTAGTTGTGCAGCGACACGGACTTCAGCGCCTGCAGCGACGGCGGGCTGTACGTGGGCAGCAGCGACGACCACAGCAGCATCGCCAGCGGCAGCACGACCGTCACGACGAAGAACAGCGCGAACACCGCGAACGCGACCCACCGCCACGGACCGAGATCCGTCGTCCTGGGACGGAACGCCTTGCCGGTCACCGTCTGCGCGGGCGACCTCCGGGACAACCACGTCGACCCGACCAGCCCGATCGCGGCGAGGAACAGCACGAACACACCGATCACGGCGACCGTGCCGTAGTCGGCGGGGAACGCCTGGATCGCCTCGTACATCCGGCTGACGAACACGAACGTGTGGTTGGGCACGCCCAGCAGCTGCGGCACCTCGAACGTGGAGATCGTCTGGATGAACATCAGCAGCAGGGCGGACAGCACAGCCGGCCGCACCAGCCGCAGCGTGATCGCGCGGAACACCCGGGCCGGCCGCGCGCCCGACGCCAGTGCCGCCTCCTCCAGCGAGGAGTCCATCGACGTGAACGCCGCGACACCCATCAGGTACGCCACGGGCGTCACGTGCGTCGTCTGCACGAAGATCATGCCCAGCAGCGAGTAGATGTCGAAGGTGGGCAGGTGCACCGCGCGCAGCGCCCCGTTGAGCGGACCGGTCTGCGGCGAGAACATCAGCGCCCACGCCACGGTGTTCAGGATGCCGGGGATGATGAGCGGCACCAGTGCCGCGACCCTGGCGAACCCCTTGGCCGGCGTGTTCGTCCTGGTGACCAGCCACGCCAGCCCGAACCCGATGACGACGGCCAGCGCGGCCGTGGCGATCGCGTACTCGAACGAGGTCGCCACGAGACCGCCGAAACCGGCGCCGGTGAACGTGTCGATGTAGTGCTGGAAGGTCCACGTGGTGGCGCCGGTCCCCAGGAAGGAGGACCGGAGACTGGCCACCACCATCGTGCCGACCGGGACGAGCGCCAGGTAGGCCACGATCACCGCGGCGACGGCGAGGATCACGTACCGCGGTTCCGGCCGCCATCGCCGTCGCCCCCGCACCGGTGGCGTCGGCGGCCCTGCCGGTGTCGCCTCGGGGGCGTCGGTCACCATCGTCATGACGCTCGTCCCTCCGTGCCGGAACAGGCCGTGCCGTCGGATCAGGCCGCGCCCAGTGCCGACTTCATCTCGTTGGCGTACTGGTTGTACTGGTTGGCGCTCAGGCTGCCGTCACCCCATGCGGGCGGCCACTGCCGCGGGTTCCAGACCGCGGCGTCGTTCTTCACGTCCGACCGCAGCGACGTGTGGTTCGTCGTGTCGATGATGGCCTGCTGGCCCTCCTGCGACGTCATCCAGTTGACGAACAGGGCGGCGGCCGCCGGGTGCGGGGCGTTGTGGGCGATGTCGATCGGCGTGAACGACGTGGGCAGCGGGCTCGGGTTGACGAACGCGACCTTGCCCGGGTTCTTGCGCGACTCGCTGGCCGACTTGTAGCCGTAGGCGGACGCCGACGCCGCGGGCTCACCGGCCTCCACCTGGGTCAGCGCGAGCGTGTGGCTCTCCACGAGCTTGGGTTGGTTGGCGCCCAACTGCTTGAGCAGCGCGAGCGCCCTGTCGTGGCCCATCGTGTTGATCAGTCCCTCGTAGAGGTTGACCGCGCCGGGGTCCATCGAGAAGTGGCCCTTCCACGCGGGCGCCGTGAGGTCCTGGAACGTCCTGGGCGGCCGCAGGCCGAGCCGTTGCAGCGCGCCCGGGTTGTAGACGATGACGGTGGTGACGACGTAGACGTTGCCGCAGTAGCCCTTCGGCATCGTCTGCCCGGACGGCAGCGGTTGCTGGTCGGGCGGGCAGTAGGGCTGTAGCGCGTTCGCGTTGATCAGCTGGTCCACCTGGGGCGCGTCACCGGACACGACGTCGGCGTTGAACTCCTGGCCGCGCTGCTCGGTGATCACCCTGGCCGGCAACTGGTCGGCGCTCAGGCGCAGCGCGTTGACCTTGATCTTCGGGTAGACCTTGTTGAACGCGGCCACCATGTCGCTGATGTCGTTGGCCGCGAAGGTGGTGTACCAGTTGACCTGACCTTCCTGTTCGGCCGTCGACCGGAGCTTGCTCGCCGACAGGGACGTCACTGTGGACAGTGAGTCCCCGCTCGATCCGGACGCGGTGCCGCCGCTGCCGCAGGCGGCAAGGAACAGCAGGCCGGCCGCGCCGGCGGCGGCGAGAACGGTTCTGGCGTCGAGTCGTGGTGTTCGCATGTGCTGTGCCTCCAGCGCCCTTGGCGGAGTTCGGGTTCTTCGGTGCGGTCGGTCGCCGGACGCGGCGAACGTCGCTAGCGGGGGGCGATGCCCGCCCTGGCCCGGTAGTAGTTCCAGTTCAGGTCGTCGTTGAACGCCGAGCCGAGGTCGGGCAGTTCGGCCATGTCCTCGGCGGAGATGACCTCGGCTTCGCGACCGGTCATCGCGACGTTCAGCGTGACGGTGGCCAGCGCGTTGAGGTTCAGCGCGCGGATCACCGCCTCGCGCACCGTCGCCCCGGTCACCGTGACTCCGTGGCCGCGCAGCACGCACACCGGGCTGTCACCCATCGCGGCGAGCATCTCCTCGGCCAGATCGGGTCTGCGGATCAGCACGGAGCGCCGGTACACCGGCACCCCGTCGTGGGCCATCCGCATCGCCGGAATGTTGAACGCGCCGAAGACCGGCCGGAAGGGCAGCTCGGCGATACCGCAGGCGAGCACGGCCGGTGGGTGCGCGTGCACGACCGCGCCCACCGCCGGCCGGGCCCGCAGCGTCTCACCGTGGATGGGCAGTTCGTTCGGCACCGCATAGCCGTCGGCCGGTTCGGCATGGTGGCCGTCCAGGTCGACGAGCCTTATGTCGGACGCTTCGGTGAACAGCAGACCATGTTCCCGGGGGCCGCGGCACCGCACGAGCATCGTGGTGTCGTCCACCCTGGCCGACACGTGCCCGAGGATGCCGTCGACCAGACCTTCGGTGGCCAGGATGCGGCATGCGTCCGCGACCTCCGCGCGCATCCGCTCGATGCCCTCGGTGCTCGGCATGGGACACTCCTCGACGACAGGAGCCGCATCGGCCATTAATTGGACTGACCATAATCCCATTGACTGGGAACGTCAACGCCGTCCTAATAACGTTGCGGGATCAGGATCGTGCAGCAGATGATCGAGATGACAACGGTTCCCACCAGCAGCAGGAAGCCCGGCGTGTACGAACCGGTCGCCGCGAGCAGGACGCCCATCAGCGCGGGGAAACCGGCACCGATGATGTTCGTGATCGACGAGAACAGACCACTGGATGTCTCCACCTGCCTGGTCGGCATGAGGCTGTGCAGCAGACCCCAGTTGGTCACGATGCACCATGCATTGCCGGCCAGGCCGAGGAAGACGAACGTGCCCACCACGGCGGTGTTGGCCGGGCCGAGCGCCGCGCCCAGCACGCCGATGCCCTCGATCGCGAAGCCGACCGCGGCCCAGCCTGCCCTGCGCATCCGCCGGTCCGACCCGGCTCCGACCAGTAGCATGACCACAATGGACAGCAGGTTGGCCGCCGTGAGGATCACGCCGACGACACCGAACGTCAGGTGCCGCTGTTCCTTGAGGAACGTCGGCAGCCAGGTGACCAGGCCGTAGAACGGGATGTTGGTCCCCAGGTACATCAGCATCGTCAGCCAGTAACGGTAGTTGCGGAACGGCGACTCCGGCCCGTTCTTCGGAATCAGGTCGGTGTTCTCGTAACGGTTGGCCTCGATGTGGTCGACCTCGCCCTCACTGACCGCGCCGGCGTCCCTCGGGTCGTCGCGGATCAGCAGGAGCGTGAGCCCGAACGCGAGCACGAGCGCGATCGCCGCCTGCACGAAGAACGTGCCGGCCCAGCCGAGCGTCGACAGTGTCGCGGTCGTCAGGAACGACGCGAACGTCGAGCCGACGAAGATGCCGGCCAGCCAGGAGGCGTTGGCCCTGGCCCGTTCCTGGATCGGGAACCAGCGCGCGGTCAGCGTGTGCGCGACCGGGTAGAAGCACGCCTCGCCGATGCCCAGCGCGATCCTGGTCGCGTACAGCTCACCCAGGGAGTGGACGAACGGGGTCAGCGCCAGCGACACGACCCAGATCGCGCTGCCGACCAGCATCGCCAGGCGAGGACCCCAGAGCTTGACCAGGAATCCCCACGCCAGCAGGGCTACACCGTAGGCATAGAGGAACGAGCTGGACACCCAGCCGACGGCGGACGAATGCGGGGCGAGGTGGAACCGTTCGACGAAGACCGGGCTCGCGACGACGATGCCGACGGACGTCTTCATCAGTTGGGCCACCGCGAAGCTGACGAGCAGTGGCATGCCGACGTGTAACCACCGGCGTGATGTGGTGCTGCTGGCGACTGTGGCGAGTGTCGGGGTCGAATCCATGCAGACCACTCCCTTGTGGACGGCCACCGCGACCGACGATGCGGCAGAGGAGAATCGGGAAATCCCGTCCCGGACGGCTATTGGTCAGACCATACTTCCATCGTATCGGCCGGTCAATAGACCCACGACCGACTCGCGCCGAACTCCCGCCGAGACGGCGACGGGACGCACCCGCGGCACGTGCCGTGTCGTGGAGCGTCCCGTACCCGCCATCGGGTCGTTCACACCTGGACGGCCGACCGCTCCGCGGCCTGTGCGTCGTACTCGGGGGCGTTCTCGAAGAAGTGGACGTTGTCGTAGCCGAGCTGCTTGAACAACCGGTTCTGGCCGGACAGCATCGTCAGCGGTGTGCCGTCGGCCGCGAAGTGCTGGGCGACGGTGTTCTGCGGGACGTACAGGGTGTCGCCGGCCTTCAGCTCGTGTCGCGTGGGCTCCTTGGCGATGCGGGCGTGGTACTTCTCCGCGATCTCGGCCTCCACCTCCCAGTGCAGGCTGTAGCCGGAACCGGAGATCACGTACAGCACCTCGTCGGCCATGTGCCAGCGCTTGCCCGACCGGCTGCCCGCCGGGATCTTCAGCTCGAACGCGTCGACGCTGAACGTGCGCACGTCGGTCCTCTCCGGCGACGACAGCACGCGCACGTTGCCCAGCGGCGTCGTCTCCCACGCGGTGTCCGCCGGCTTGACGACCTTCTTGCGCTCGCCGACGCCCGGCGTCCACACCTGCGACCAGTCCTCGCGCGGACCGAAACGGTCCTCGTCCGCCACCGGGCCGCTGCGGCCCTGCTGGATGAGGCCGAGGTACATCCACGCGCACTTGGCCTTCATGACGAGCGCGGTCGCGGTTTCGCCGTAGGGGTTGAAGTGCCGGTGCACCGAGTCGGTGTGGACCAGCACGAGGTCGCCGGCCTCCCAGTCGTACCGCTTGTCGTCGTGGATCTCGTAGCCCTTGCCCTCCAGGATGTAGAAGGCGGCCTCGTTCTGGTGACCGTGACCATGGTTGGACGACTCCGGGGGCAGCTGCACGAAGTGCACCTGGAGCGTCTGGGTCAGGAACGGATCGTCGCCCGGGCCGATCCGCCACCATGTCTTGGACTTGGCCGAGTCACCGGAGTGCGCGACCTTCGCGTCGTCGACGACCACCGAGTCGTCCCGAACCCGTGGCGCCGCCAGCTGCCGCGCCCGGAACTCACCCAGACCGTACGACTCCGACGTCATGCCTCGCAGGAACACGCGACCGCTCTTGCTCATGCTCGCTCCTCAGAATGGCTGCTTAGCGGTATTAACGTTAGTCCATTCGTCACGGGGAGGGCAAGGGTCGCGACACCCGTCCTCACCTGCGTGGACACGCCATACACCCACGTCGACGGCCACATTGGCCTAATGGGCGTACCCTATGTCCATTGGTGACGCTTCGGCGTGGGGTTGGAGCAGCGAACAGGTGAAATCGAACAGTTCGGGAACAGGTCAGGACAACCTGTTCTCCGTGGTCAGCGCGAACCGCATGTCCGAGGCGATCGTGCAACAGATCCGCGCCCTCATGCGGAGCAACCGGTTGCGCCCCGGCGACCGCCTGCCCAGCGAACGCGACCTGTGCGAACGGTTCGGGGTCAGCCGCGTGACGGTGCGCGAGGCGCTGCGGGTCCTCGAAGCGGGCGGCCTGGTGGACATCCGGGTCGGCGCACGCGGCGGCGCCTTCGTCACGACACCGTCGCCGGACCGGCTCAGCGCCGGCCTCGCCGACCTCATCAACCTCGCCCCCGTCACGTCCATCGAGGTCACCGAGGCCAGGCTGGTCTTCGAACTGGGCATCGTGCCGATCGTCGTCGAGCGGGCGACCGCCGACGACATCGAGGACCTGCGCGCGATGACGACGGCGCACCTGGAGGCGTTGCACCGCAACGAGTACACGATGGCGATGTCGGCGGAGTTCCACAACAGGGTGAGCGCCTGCACGCACAACGCCGCCATCGAGATGCTGGTGCAGTCGTTCCACGGTCCCCTGCTGATGTCGCTGCGCGAGGCCGCCACCGCCGCACCGCTGATGGGCCAGCGCGGCACCGGTGAACACCGTGACTTCGTCGAGGCGATCGCCGAGCGCGACACCGAGAAGGCGCGGTCGATCATGGAGAAGCACATCGGCCGCACCGCACGCAGGCTGTCCAGGGCCGCCGCCGAAAAGGCCAACCCGGCTTCCTGACGACGGCCACGCCCGTCACCGGCCCGCCTCCTGCCACCA
>DASZXM010000107.1:0-2424 GCA_035546415.1 Pseudonocardiaceae bacterium | reverse complement strand
AACAGCGCTAAGGTCGTCATCCGTGTCGCAAACGATCTCCGCGATCGCCAGCCTGCTGTGGCCGTTGATCGTGCTCGCCGTGCTCGTTCTGTTCCGCGGGCCGCTGACCAGGATCATCCGGTCCGCGGAGAAGCGGGACTTCGTGATCCGGATCGCCGGGCAGGAGGTGTCCGTCGGCGAGCTGCACCGCCAGCAGATGGACATGATCGCCGACCTGGGCGACCAGATCACCGCGCTGCGCAAGGAGATCGACGCGCTGGAGACCCGGGGGCCGGCGAAGGTGGCCGGCCGCGTCGCCCAGGAGGCCACCGTGTCGGTGGCGCCGTCCTTCGGCGGCGGGACGGCCGCGCCGAGCGAGTTCGACGAGAACGGCACCGAACTGACCCACGTCGAGGTGCCCAGCCAGGACCGGCCGCAGTTCCAGGCGGACCCGGTGAAGGCGCCGTGGGAGCGACTGGAGGCCGTGGCCCCGGAGCCCGAGCCTGCCGACGACGCGACGGCCGCGCCGGCATCCCCGCTGTCCGTCGTGCCGGCGCCGGAGGGTGAGGACGTGCCGTCGTGGGCGACGGAACATCCGGACACGCGGCCCAAACCGGCCGGGGTGCTGTGGGTGGACGACCACCCGGAGCGCAACGCGTTGCAGGTGGACCAGTTGGAGCGGCGCGGTGTCGTGGTGGACACGGCGCGCAGCACCAAGGAGGCGCTGCAGAAGCTGACCGGACAGCGCTACCAGCTGATCGTGTCCGACATGGAGCGTGTCGAGGCCGGGCAGCAGGCACCGAACGCCGGGCTGGAGTTGATCCGCACGGTCCGCACGTTCGACCGGGACACTCCGGTGGTGATCTACGCGGCCGGACCGGCGGGCAAGATCCTCGGGGACACGGCCGCACGGATCGGCGCGGACCTGGTCACCAACTCGTGGTTCCAGTTGTCCCAGGAGATGCACCGGATCGGCGTGCTGTAGGCCGGCACACCGATCCGTCCGGCGTCAGTGCGCGGGCGTCGCGGGACTCGTGGGGTGCACGTGCCTGGGCGCCGAGCCGGCCTGGTCGGTCAGCATCCGCAGGGCGCTGACCAGACCGCCGATGAGGTCGCCTTCCTTGAAGGACGCGACCATGCTCATCACGGCGAGCTTGCAGGCGCGGTCGGACAGCCGCCGGTGCGACTCGTCACCGGTGACAATCTCGACGACCCGCTGGCCGGGCGACACGGCGATCAGCACCGCGTCGGACGCGGCCTGCTCGCCCATTGACGCGTGCAGGCTCTCCGCCTTCGCGCGGGTGTCGTCGCCCAGGTCGCCCAGGTAGATGCTGAAATCCAGCCCGGTCGAGCGGGTGGACAGCGTGATCGCCTCGTCCAACCGGGCCAACTGTGCCGGCGTGAACGGGACGGCCGGCGGGAGCGGCTTGATCGAGCGGGCGATGGACACCCGGCCGGACGCCATCAGGCTGCTGCCGGGGCCGTAGTCGGCCTCGTTGTCGGCGCGGGCGACCGAGGTGTGGTCGCCGTTCTCACCAGTTGCCACGGGCACCTCCACGTGCGGTGCTCACCGACGGGTCGGCGGCGGCGGTCTCGGTGGTGGCCGCACCGGTCTGCTCCGGGGCGACGGCGCCGGTGGCCGTCCACCACACGGGCTCGAACGTCCAGGGCTGGCCGGGCCGGTACCTCGGGCCGCGAACGAACTTCGGCCACAGCGTCAGCAGTGCGATCACGCCGTAGATCGCGGCCGGGATCAGCACGTAGATCAGAATTGTCTGCACGACGCTCACAGCCGTTACGGTAGCTGATCCACTACCAGGCCACTCACCCGGCAGTGCGTCCGGCGATCGCGGTGAGACGGCCACCACACCGGCGGCCCCCGGCGGCGTAATCAAACTGTGTCCTGTCCGAGAAGTCCGTTGAGAACGTCACTCGGGCAGCGCAACCGCTGGTCCGAACGACCCCGGTCCGGATGGCCGCTCAGGGCGCCCGATTTGGCGGCTTGTTTGCGGACACCGATGCTCGTAAATTTTCACCTGTACGGCCCTTGCGAACCAAGCCGTCATCACACTTGGCAACAATCGACTTGAGGAGCGCACGTGATGCCCACGCAGACTGCCGCCACCCGAGTGAGCTCAGCCACGCTTCTGGATGGCATCACTGCTGCGCAGAGTGATGGAACCCGAGTCACCGCTCAGACCGGCACGCGCGTCACCGCCGGCCACAAGGGCACCCGGGTGACGTGTCTCGGCACGCGAGTCGCGGCATACGCGGGCACCCGAGTCACGGCCCTGGACGGTACCCGGGTGACGGCACTGGACGGCACCCGCGTCACCGCCCTCGACGGCACCCGCGTCACCGCGCTGGACGGCACCCGGGTCACGGCGCTGGACGGCACCCGGGTCACGGCCCTGGACGGCACCCGCGTCACCTGCTGATGCCGGG
>DASZXM010000106.1:0-1555 GCA_035546415.1 Pseudonocardiaceae bacterium | reverse complement strand
GCGGACGGCGACCGGAACGTTGATCGCAGGCTCTGCAAACTTTGCATAGGCTGCAAATCGGTGGAGGAGATCAGTGCGGCCGCCGACATCGCGCCGCGCACGTTCTTCAACTACTTCCCGACGAAGGACGCCGCGTTCTCGGTCGAGCCGCACCAGTGGACGACCGAGGAGATCGTGGCCGAACTGCGGAGCCGGCCGGCGGCCGAACCGCCCGCGACCGCCATGCGCGAGGTGGTCAAGGCGATGGCCAGGGAGGCGGACTTCGCCCACCTGACCGAGGAATGGGAACTGCTGCGGGAGCTGTACCGGCGGCACCCCGACCTGTTCTCCCCGGCTGCGGCTGGACCAGACCGACGTCACGATCGCCGCTCTGGCCGCCGAGATCGCGAACCGGATCGGCCCGCCGGAGCCCGACGGCCTGTACCCGACGGTGCTGGTCGTCGTGACCACAACATCGACCACGACGTGCTGGCCGACCACCTGGCCGCCCACCGGGGCCTCATGGTGACGTTTCCCTGCCTCACCGGGCATCCGAACCAGGGGAGAGCACGACTAACGCAGCAGTTCGCCCAGGATGCGGGTGAGTCGGGCGCGGTCGTCCGGGGAGAGCGTGGCGAAGAGTCGGTCGGACTCGGTGCCGGTGGCCGCGCGGATCTGGGCGGCGACCTGTCGGCCGTGGCCGGTCGGTTCGGCGAGCGTCGCCCTGCGGTCCTCCGGGCCGGGGCGGCGCTCGACCAAGCCCTGGGCGGCCAGGCCGTCCAGGAGTTCGGTGGTGGAGCGCGGCGCGATGTGCAGGTGCTCGGACAGCGCCGACGGCCGCATCGCGCCGTGGTGCAGCAGTACGCGCAGGGCGCGGAACCGGGACGGCGTGAGGTCCCACCGGGCCGGTGTTCGCGCCGATGCCTGGCGCAGCAGCCGGGCCACCGACCGGAAGGCGTCCGCCAGTGAGTCGTCCCGGTCGTCCTGCCGCACGGGAATAGCCTACCCATCGCTCCTGTTGTAGCCTCATAGTGAGGTTACCTCAGTAATGACCGCCGAACGACAGGACTTCCACTTGGCATCCACTCCAGAGCGCGAGCCGGGCCACCGGCGTTCTCCGCGCACCGTCACCGCCGCCGAGAAGGCGCAGGCCCGCGAGGTCTCGCTGCGCCGGATCGGCCGGCTGTTCCTGCCCTACCGCTGGCAGCTCACCGTCGTCACCGTGATGATCGTGGCGTCGTCCGTGGTCGGCCTGGCATCGCCGTTCCTGCTGCGCGCCGTGATCGACGACGCCCTGCCGCACCGCGACGTCCACCTGCTGGTGTTCCTCGTCGCCGGTATGGTCGCCGTCGCCGCGCTGACCTCGGCGTTCGGCGTCGTGCAGACGTGGATCAGCACCCGGGTCGGCCAGCAGCTCATGCACGGCCTGCGCACCCGGGTGTTCACGCACCTGCAGCGCCAGTCGATGGCGTTCTTCACCCGTACCCGCACCGGCGAGGTGCAGTCGCGCATCACCAACGACATCGGTGGCATGCAGTCCGTCGTGACCTCGACCGCCACCTCCATCGCGGCCAAC
>DASZXM010000105.1:0-1967 GCA_035546415.1 Pseudonocardiaceae bacterium | reverse complement strand
CTGACCGATCGCCTGCCACCCCCGGGTTGACAACAGGGTCGAAGGAGAACATCCTGAGGCCATGCGTTGTCAACCCGGGGGTGACACCGTCGTGTGGGACGTCATCCTCGCTCACCGGCCACCCGATGCACGGGACGCCATTCGCGACCGCTTCACCCAGCACGGCGTGCCGCCCGAACTCGTGTGCTCCGTCCTGGACGACGGCGGCGACGCGCTGCACGAGGCGTCGACCAGCGGCACGGCCGACTGGGCCGACGCGTTCGGCGGCCCGCTGTCCGTCGCGCTGCTCGCCGCCGAGGTCAGCGCGCTGGCCGCGCACCTGAACTCCCGGGCGTCCGCCGTGCGGACCCGTGCCGTGCAGGCACTGCTCGACGACTACAGCGCCGTGACCGTCGCGGCGCACCTGGAGGTGTCCCGGCAGAAGGTCTACGAGATCGGCCGCGCCGGCACCGATGGCACCTACATCGACCGTGTGCCGTGGAGGCAGTCATGATCAGCGAACTCGTCGACCTGCCCGACCCCGCCGTCCAACCGCTGGTGCATCCGCTCGACCTGCCCGAGGCCCGCCGCCCGATGCGCGGGTACTGGCTGATCGCCACGCTCACCGACCCACCCGTCGGCGTGTGCCTGGGCGGACTGCTGTGGTTCGCCACGCACAGCCCGGTCGTCCCGATCCTCGTCGGACTGGCCGTCGTGGTGTGCGGGTGGTGCGCCAGGAAGCCGTACCTGGAACAGGCGTGGAGCTACATCCCGAACAAGCGGCAGGACCGGTCGCGGCTGCTGCCGGTGAGCTGGGAACTGGTGTCCCGACTGGTCTTCGCGGTGCTGTTGGCCGCCGGGCTGGTGCTGGTGGCGGTGCGGCTGAGCAGGCCGGACGTGCTCGTCGAGGCCCGGGAGTTCACGTTCGGCATGGGGGCCGTCGTGGCGGTGGCCCAGCTCGGCGAGTTCGTCGGCCGGGCACGCCACGGCAGGCGCACGACCCTGCTGGGTCTGCCGGTCGTGCTGGCCGCCGTCGGTGTCGTCGTCGGCGCCTACTTCGTGCTGTTCGGCGGATCGGGGATGGTGTCGCCGTCCTGGGCCGGTTGGGGCGCGGTGTCGATGGTCGTCCTGTGGGCCGGCACGATCGTGTGGCACCGGGTATCTGGTCGTCGGTGATCGCCTCCTGTCAATGACACCGGTCATGACGAATGGGGCACCGAGATGTTCGACGACGACGGCCGGCTCGACGTGCGGGGCGTGCCCTGGCAGTTGCTGATCCGGATCAGGTACACCTACCAGGTCGACGTCCTGGTCGCCGCCGTCATTCAGCGGGCGGTGTCACCGCGACTGCCGGTGGGTCTCGGACAGGCGTTCGCCAGGACGGCCACGTCGGTCGCCGCACGGACCGTCACCGTCGGACGGGTCGAACAGCGCAAGTTCAGCAACGAGCACCTCGGCAACCTGGCCCGGTCGCTGGACGACTTCCTGCAATGGTGCACACCGCACCGCGACCCCGAACCGCAGCCGTGGCACGAGGGCGGCCTGGCCGACGTGGCGGTGATCATCGACGCCGCGAACCGGCTCGTGCAGGAGGTCGGCAGCGCCGACCTGCGCCGCGGCCTCGGCCCGGCACTGGACGACGTGCTGGGCGCGCTCCAGGAGAAGGTCACCATCGCCTGACACGCGTGCGGCCCGCCGGTCGATCGGGCCGGCGGGCCACAACGACGACCCCGTCACCAGGTCATGGCGTCACGGGATGTTCCAGGACTGGTTGCTGCCACCGGTGCAGCTCCAGATCTGCAGCGGCGTGCCGTCCGCCGAACTGGGTCCGGTGGCGTCCAGGCACTTGCCGGAGTTCGGATTCACCAACTGGTTGGACGACGTGTGCGTCCACTGCTGCGCGCCGGTGCCGTTGCAGTCGTAGAGCTGGACCTTCGTGCCGTTGGCCGTGCCCGCGGCGTTGACGTCCATGCACTTGCCCAACGCCT
>DASZXM010000104.1:0-10214 GCA_035546415.1 Pseudonocardiaceae bacterium | reverse complement strand
AAAGCGGTCGAACACGTGCGGCAGGTCCGCGTCCGAGATGCCCGGTCCCTGGTCGGTCACTTCGATCACCGCGGTGCCATCGCCGAGCGGCCTAGCTGTGACACCAATCACACCGCCCGGCGGACTGAACTTCACGGCATTGTCCAGCAGGTTGAGCACGGCACGCTCCAGTGCGCTCGCGTCGCCCAACAACGTCCACGGCTGCAACGCCACGTCGAACCGCACACCCGACGCGCGTCGCCGGGCCCGGTCCAACGCCCGTTCGACGACGTCCACCAGCTCCACCGGCTCCTGCACCACCTGCGGCGCGTCCTGCCGGGCCAGTTCGACCAGGTCACCGATCAGCGTGGTCAGCTCGTCCAACTGGCCGCGCACATCGGTGTACAGCTCCCGCTCGTCCTCCTCGGCCAGCGACGGCGCACCCGGCTTACGGGCCTCGATCAGCAGCTCCAGGTTGGTGCGCAGGGACGTCAGCGGCGTCCGCAGCTCGTGGCCCGCGTCCGCGACCAGCCGCCGCTGCTGCTCCTGCGACTCGGCGAGCGCACCCAGCATCACGTTGAAGCTGTGCGTCAGCCGGGCCAGCTCGTCGTCCCCGCTGACCGGAATGGGCCGCAGCTCGCCCGTTCGCGCGACCCGCTCGGTCGCCCTGGTCAGCCGCAGCACCGGCCGCAGGCCACCGCGGGCGACGGCGGTTCCGGCGACGGCCGCGACCAGCACACCTGCCGCGCTGATCAGGATCAGCACCAGGCTCAGCGACTTCAGGATCGTGTGCTCCGCGGTGAGCGGCTCGCCCGCGACCAGCGCCGTGCCCGGCAGCTGCGGGTACTCCACGGCCACCACCTCGTAGCCGTTGACCGGCCGCACGTCCACCGACGTCTTGCCGGCGGCGACGGCCCGCTCGTCGGCGCCGATCAGGTCCTTGGGCAGCCGGTTGCTCTCCGGCTCGATGTCCAGGTGGCTGTTGCCCCTGGCGTCGATGATGTCGAACTTGATGTCGGAGAACTGGAAGGCGCCCGTGTTGACCGGCACGTTCCCGTCGAAGCCACCGGACAGCGGCGACTGCGCCACCGTTTCGGCCCGCGACAGCAACTGCTCGGCCGCCTGCTTGTACAGGTTGTTCCGCACGGTGAGGTACGCCCCGAGGGACACCAGTGCCACGGCACCGGCGACGCACGCGGCGGTGAGCATGGTGACCCGGGTGCGCAGCGACATCCGCTGCGCCCCGCGCCAGCCGGTCGGCTGCTGCGGCTCGGACGTGGTGGGTTCGTCGGGTTCCGTCACGGTGACGGTCGGGTGGACAGTGGTGTCGCTGTCCGTCACGGCGGCGTCTCCCGCAGCACGTAGCCGACGCCGCGGACCGTGTGGATCAGTCGTGACTCACCGCCCGCCTCCGTCTTGCGGCGCAAGTAGCCGACGTACACCTCCAGCGCGTTGCCGGATGTCGGGAAGTCGTAGCCCCACACGTCCTCCAGGATGCGACCCCTGGTCAGCACCTGCTTCGGGTGCGCCATGAACAGTTCGAGCAGCGCGAACTCGGTCCTGGTCAGGCTGATCGGCCGCTCGCCGCGGCGCACGTCACGGGTGCCGGGATCCAGTTCCAGGTCGGCGAACCGCATCGCGGGCGGCGCGTCCGACGCCAGCGCGTCGGACTCGGCGGCCGCGCGGCGCAGCAGCGCCCGCAGCCGGGCGAGCAGTTCCTCCAGCGCGAACGGCTTGGGCAGGTAGTCGTCGGCGCCCGCGTCCAGCCCGGCCACCCGGTCGGACACCGCGTCCCGCGCCGTCAGCACGAGAATCGGCAGGTCATCGCCTGTGCCGCGGAGCCGCCGGCACACCTCGAGACCGTCCAGCCGCGGCATCATCACGTCCAGGACCATGGCGTCCGGGCGCTGCTGGGTGATCGCGTCGATGGCCTGCTGTCCGTCACCGGCGAGGTCGACCTGATAGCCGTTGAACTGCAACGACCGCCGAAGCGACTCCCGCACGGCGCGGTCGTCGTCGACTACGAGGATGCGCATGTGGACAGTGTCGCGACCGGTCCTGAGAAGCGCCTGAGAGGGGGCTGTGTACGGCCCGTCCTTGCACGAATTTCACCCGGTCATTGCCATTATGCCGCGCCGTCACGCCGTGCCCGGCGCGGTCGGCGCGTTCCACCGCCGCCACAGCGCGACCACGCGGATGACCACGACCACGGCCGACCCGACGACGGTGACCGGCCCGGACGGCAGCCGGGCCCAGTCGCCGACGACGACCAGCACGCCGCCGGCCAGCGCCGCCAGCGCGTAGATCTCCCTGCGCAGCACCACCGGGATCTCGCGCAGCAACAGGTCGCGGATGACACCACCGCCGATGCCGGTGGTCATGCCCAGCAGCCACGCGTCGTAGCGGGGAACACCGAACGCCAGCGCGGTCGCCGTCCCCGACGTGACGAACAGCCCGAGCCCGACGGCGTCGGCCAGCAGCATCGCCCGCCGGAGCCGGGCCACCTGCGGGTGCAGCCAGAACACGCCCAGGGACACGACCAGTGGCACGACGAGGGACTCCCACTGCCGCAACACCGTCGGCGGGTGCACGCCGAGCAGCACGTCCCGGATCACCCCGCCGCCCAACGCCGTCGTGACGCCGACAACGACCACCCCGAACACGTCCAGCCGCGCCCGCACGGCCGCCAGCGCGCCGGACGCGGCGAACACCCCGACGCCGACCAGTTGCAACACGGTGAGCAGCACGAAGCGGAAGGCTAATCGCGGACCGCGCCGGACATCACCGAACAGGGCGTGCGCGCCAGAGTGGACGGCAACCGGTCGGCTGCCCGGGACTCGGCAGCCACCGGCTCACGATTCGACGACCAGTCCGGCGAACAGTGCCACCAGTCCCTGTCGGACCTGCTCGCGCACGGTCAAGCGGTCGTCACCCGCGTCCGCGACCAGCAGCGCCGCCTCGGTGAGCGCGCTCATGAGCAGTTGCGCCAGCACCCGAACCGGTTGCCGGATCAGGAAACCCGCCGCCATCCCCGCTTCCAGGGTCTCGGTCAGCAAACCGAGTCCGTGCTCCGATTCGATGTCCCGCCAGACCCGCCAGCCCAGCACGGCGGGCGCGTCGGTGAGCACGATCCGCACGACCTCCGGGCGTTCGCACGCCGACAGGTAGGCGTCCAGCCCGGCGAACATGCCGCCGCCGACGTCGTCAGCGGCCGCCGCCACCGCACGGATCTCGTCGGTCAGCTCGGTCTCCAGCTCGACGAACACGGCACGGAACAGGTCGCGCTTGTCGGTGTAGTGGTGGTAGAGCGCGCCCCGGGTCAGTCCGGCGGCGGCCACGATCTC
Source organism: Pseudonocardiaceae bacterium (assembly GCA_035546415.1). Classification (GTDB taxonomy): domain Bacteria; phylum Actinomycetota; class Actinomycetes; order Mycobacteriales; family Pseudonocardiaceae; genus DATEPR01. Next base: position 6,891 of record DASZXM010000104.1, on the reverse strand, counting down.
GTTCGCCGACACGTCGGCGTAGCCGCGTTCGGCGAACAGCCGCCGTGCGGTCGACACCAGGGCAGCCCTGGTCGCCCGTGACCTGTCCTCCTGACTGACCCGCGCCAACCGTCCCTACCCGCTCATGAACTCCACCACCAGCTTCGCCAGTTCGGCCGGCTGGTCCTCCGGGATGAAGGTATACGAGTCGGCCACCGTGACCTGCCGGGAGTCCGGCAGGAGCGCCGCGAGACGGGCGGCCAGCGCGGCCGGGAAGACGCGGTCGTTCTCGGCGCCGACCAGCAGCACGGGTTTGGTGAAGCTGGGCAGCAACTCGGCCGCGGCGAGCGTGTAGCGGTTGTGCACGCCACGCAGGAACCGCCGCAGGTCCCGCCGCACACCGGCATCGCGCCGGGCCGGTGCGGTGTAGGACGCCAGCACGTCGGCCGGTATCCGTTGGCGGGACGTCATTCCGAAGCCCAGCGAGGAGTGCTGCACGGCGGGGATCGACAACGCCCTGGTCATCGACCACACCGCGCCGGGCACGGCCGCGATCTTGGGCAGGTACGCGAACCCGGGCGGGAAGAAGTACTCGAACGCGTCGCACGGGGTGAGCACGACCCGGCCGATGCGTTCGGGATGCCGCGTCATCAACAGTTGGACGAGCGCGCCGCCGGTGTCGTTGGCGACGAGCGTGACGTCAGCCAGGTCGAGCGTGTCGAGGAACTCCGCGATCAGGCCGGCGACGCCCGGCGGGCTGAGGTCGGCGGCGGGTGGCATGGGGACGGTGTGCGAGCCCAGCGGCCAGTCCGGTGCCAGACAGCGGAATCCGGCGTCCGCGACGGCCGGCACGACGTTGCGCCAGAGATCCGCGTTGACCAGCAGGCCGTGCACGAAGACGACCGGTGTGCCGGTGCCGCGTTCGGAGTACTCGATGGTCCCGGACGGCAGCGTGACCGTGTGCCGGGCACCGAGGAGTTCACTGTTCGCCATACCCCACAGAAACATACATACAGTCTGTATGTCAACGCCCGTGATTAACCGAAGTGGTGACTCGGTTTGTGCCAGACGGTTTCTGGCGTCACACCACCTCGGCGGTGAACATCGCGACCAGCGGCATCCCGCCGATCTCGCTCAGGTTCGCACCCGCAGCCTGCCATTCGGGCGACACGAACGCCGCCTTGGCGGTTTCCTCCGACTCGAAGTAGAACTCCGCCATCAGGAACAACTCCGTCTCACCGAGGAAACCCGGCACCAGCGCTTGGTTCACGGTGGACACCTCGCCGCGCAGGACCCCGGGAGTGCGCATCACCAACGGTAGATGCGATTCCATGTACCGCACGCGGAATGCCTCCGGATCGGCCGGCTTCTGGTACAGCGCGATGAACTTGAACATGGGTCGACACTAGTGGCGCACCACGATCGGCCCCGGTCACACAACAGCCGGTACAGGATCACGTTCACCGATTAGTCCGATCCGGCGACATTGGACGCGACTGACAGTACAAGGAGCGACGGTGAACGGTAATCTGCGGAGCACACCGGCGAGGCGATCCGTTCAGGCTGTACGACCGTCGGGCAGGGAGTGTCGAGACTGAAGTGGAGCAGGACAAACCGCTGACTCCAGACCGGCTGCCGGACGCGGAGCAAGAGGTGCGCCGGTTGCTGCAAGCTGGCCGGCTCGCGGACGCCAACGCGCTGTTCGACAGCGTGGTCGGGCGCAACGACACCATCGCCGACCCCGAGGGCAGGGCGCCGCTGCTGATCAGCCGGGCGGTCCTCGCGTGGCGGCTGGGCCGCATCCCGCTCGCGCTGGAACTGGCGGCCGAGGCCTGGACCGAACTGGGCTCCCCGGAAGGCGCTGCCGCCGCCCACACGCTCAGCGAACTCGGCTACCTCCTGGAAGGTCTGGGCAACCGCAGGACCGCGCTGGACACGATCAGGAACTCTGTGCTTCTGGCCAGGAATGCCGGTGCCACCGAGGTTCTGGCCGTCAGCCTGCAACGACTGGGCGGCATGCTCAACTTCCGCGCCTGCGAGGCACCGCCCGACCAGGCGCGGGCCGCGTTCGAGGAGGCCCGGTCCGTCCTGGCCGAGGGACTCGGCATCGTCAACGGGCGCACCCGGCGGTACCGGTCGCTGCTGGGCGCGTACGGACGTTCACTGGCCGGTCTCGGCGAGCTGTCCGCCGCCGCCGAAGCCGGTCGGCAGGTGCTGCGCCTGGGCACCGAGGCGGAGGACCTCTGGGCGATCTCGGTCGGCGAATGGGTGCTGGCCATCGTGTGCCGGGCCCGCGGCAACCTGGTCGAGGCACGCACCCACGCGGCGCGGGCCGTCACCAACGCCGAACGCATCGCGGACACCTCGATCCTGCTGCGGTTCTCCACCGACCTCGCGGACATCTGCGCCGAACTCGACGACGCCGTCGGCGAGGCCGTCGCGTTGCGTCGCAGCGTCGCCGCGGCCCGCAAGGCGGCCGACACCCTGCGCGAAGGCCTGGGCCAAGCGCTGGAGCAGCGCCGACTGGCCGCCGTCGCCAAGCGGATGGCCACGGCCGCTGAGGAAGCCGCCGCCCGCGATCCGCTGACCGGCCTGGCCAACCGCCTCGGCCTGGAACGCTCCGCCCCGGCGATGCTGGCGCGGGCCGCCGAGGACGGCCGGACGCCATGGCTGGTCTTGGTGGACATCGACTGGTTCAAGGGTGTCAACGACGACGCGGGCCACGCGGCGGGCGACGCGGCGCTGCGCGAGATCGCGACGCTGATCCGCCGCGAGTGCCGCAACGACGACCTGGTCGCCCGGTGGGCGGGCGACGAGTTCGTCGTGCTGCTCGGCGACGCGAGCGGTGTCCGGGATGCCGGACCGGTCGTGGCCGAACGCATCCGCGCCTCGGTCGCCGACCACAACTGGACGATGATGCTCGGCTCGACGCTCCGGCCGACGGTCAGCATCGGCGTGGCCAGCGGACCGTCCGGTTTGGACGACCTGTTCGCGGCGGCGGACCTGGTGCTGTACAAGGCGAAGCGCGAGGGCCGCAACCGGGTCGCGGTCTACCAGCAGGTGGACGACATCAGCCAGTTGGCCCCGGAGCACTAGGCCGGGCGGCCCTGGCCGATCAGGCCGCTCCCCTAGTCGATCAGGCCGCCCCGGTAGGCGACCAGCGCGGCCTGCACGCGGTTCGCGGCGCCGATCTTGCCCAGCACGGCCGACACGTACCCCTTCACCGTCGCCTCGGACAGGTGCAGCGTCGCGCCGATCTCGGCGTTGGACATGCCCTGGCCGATCAGCGCGAGCACCTCCCGCTCCCGGTCGGACAGCACGGTGAGCAGCCGGCGCGCCGGTTCCGCCGCGCGTTCGCCGTTGGCGACGGCCGCCAGCACGCGGGCCGCGACGCCCGGGTCCAGCACGGCGCCGCCCCTGGCCAGGTCGCGCACGGCCTTCACCAGCTGCGTCGGCTCGGTGTCCTTGAGCAGGAAGCCGCTGGCGCCGATGCGCAGCGCCTCACTGACGTAGTCGTCCACGTCGAACGTGGTCAGCATGGCCACGGCGGGCGGGTCGGGCAGCGCGAGCAGCCTGCGCAGCGCGGCCAGGCCGTCGGTGGTGCGCATCCGGATGTCCAGCAACACCACCTGTGGCCGGTGCAGCCGGACCAGTTCGGCCACCTGCCCGCCGTCGTCGCATTCGGCGACGACCTCGATGTCCCCCGCGCTGCCGAGAATCATGCGCAGGCCCGACCGAACCAGGTCCTCGTCGTCGGCGAGCACCACTTTGATCACAGGACGCCTCCCGATGGGCGCTGACTACAAGCTCCAATCATCTCATTACGTCACGCGACCGGCCCACACGGCCGTCGGCGCTGCGCTCGTTACGCAGCGGACTGGTCCGGTCGGCGGAAAGTAAACGTGAGGACCTTTCGCAAAACTCGTACTCGGGGGTAGCTTGTGACGCCAGACACAAGGGTGTGTGTGCGGAGAGGAGTGCCGCCGATGAGCGTCACAGCTCATGCGCGTCGTCGAACAGCGAGAACACTCAGGCTGACAGCGTCCGCGGTCGCGATCGGGACCGCTGTCAGCTTCTGCGTCACGGCCCCGGCAACGGCGGCCACCGGAACCCCGTTCACCGTCACCGACTACTGCAACGACCAGTGCAGCGACATCCTGCCGCCGGGTGAGAACGGCAACGCCACCCTCGCGGACATCCTCGGCAACAAGCTCTTCGGCACCCGTCCGGCCCACACGGACGACCAGCTGAACACCTACGGCAACCTGGCCGACGGCTACCAGGGCCTCACCAACTCCACCATCGACAGCTACTTCAACGACTCCGCGTTCGGCGTGCCGTCCAACCAGGTGGAGAGCACGATCCAGCCACGCGGCGACGTCACCATCGTGCGGGACAAGGCAACCGGCGTCCCGCACATCTACGGCACCACCCGTTCGGGCACCGAATACGGCGCCGGCTACGCGGCGGCCCAGGACCGGCTGTGGCTGATGGACCTGTTCCGGCACGTCGGCCGGGGCGAGCTGTCCAGCTTCGCGGGCGGCGCGCCCGCCAACCGCCAACTGGAACAGACGTTCTGGGCAGCGGCCCCCTACACCGAGCAGGACCTGCAGAACCAGGTCACGGCCATCGCCAACAGCGGTCCGGCCGGTGCGCAGGCGATGCAGGACATCAACTCCTACCTCGCGGGCGTCAACGACTACATCACGCAGGCGTACAACAACCGCACGTTCCCCGGCGAGTACGACCTGACCGGCCACATCAACCCGATCACCAACGCCGGCTCGATCCAGCCGTTCTCGGCGACCGACCTGATCGCCATCGCCAGCGTCGTCGGCGCGCTGTTCGGCAGCGGCGGTGGCGGCGAGGTGCAGTCCGCGCTGGTCAAGGAGGCAGCCGATGCCAAGTACGGCACGACGGTCGGTGACCAGGTGTGGCAGTCGTTCCGGGAGGAGAACGACCCGGAGGCCGGCCTGACACTGCACGACGGACAGTCGTTCCCCTACTCGGCGAGCCCCGCCAACCCGCAGGGTGTCGCCATGCCCGACCCGGGTTCCGTGACGCCGCAACAAGAAATTTTCGACCCGACGGGGTCGGCGACGTCGTCGACGGCGGTGTCGTCGTCCACGCTGGCCGCCTCCGGGCCGAAGTCGAACATCCTGCCGCGCAACAAGAACGGCACCCTGAACCTGAACGCGGCCAAGGGCATCTTCGACAACGGCGTCCTGCCGGGCGCGCTGCTGACGGACAAACACGGCATGTCCAACGCACTCGTCGTGTCCGGCCAGTACACCGACGACGGACACCCGATCGCGGTGTTCGGCCCGCAGACCGGCTACTTCGCGCCACAGCTGCTGATGCTGGAGGAACTCCAGGGACCGGGGATCAGCGCCCGCGGCGCGGCGTTCGCCGGCCTGAGCTTCTACGTCGAACTGGGTCGTGGCGCCGACTACGCGTGGAGCGCGACGTCGGCCGGCCAGGACGTCACGGACACGTTCGCGGTGCCGCTGTGCGAGCCGGACGGCTCGCCGGCCACGAAGGACTCGAACTACTACCTGTACAACGGCACGTGCACGCCGATGGAGGCGTTGGAGCGGGACGACTCGTGGTCGCCGACCACGGCCGACAGCACGCCGGCCGGCTCGTACAAGCTGATCGTGTACCGGACGAAGTACGGCCTGGTGCAGTACCGGGCCACGGTCGGCGGCAAACCCGTCGCGTACACCAGCCAGCGGTCGTCGTACATGCACGAGGCGGCGTCGATCATCGGCTTCCAGATGTTCAACACACCGGACGACATGGCGACACCCCAACTGTTCCAGCAGTCCGCGTCGAACATCAACTACACGTTCAACTGGTTCTACGTGAACAACGCGCACATCGCGTACTTCAACTCCGGTACGAACCCGGTGCGGCCGGCCTCGGTGGACCCGAACCTGCCGATCCAGGCGGCGTCGCAGTACGAATGGCAGAACTGGAACCCGGCCACCGACACGTCGGACTACACGCCGTTCGCCGCGCACCCGCAGTCCGTCGACCAGGACTACTACGTGTCGTGGAACAACAAACAGGCGCTGAACTACACGTCGGCCGGCTTCGGTGACGCCAGCGTGTACCGGTCGAACCTGCTGGACTCCCGGGTGAAGGCCCTGGTGCGGAGCGGGAAGAAGATCACCAGGGCGGACGTCGTCAAGGCGATGGAGGACGCGGCGGTCACCGACCTGCGCGGCGAGGACGTGCTGCCCACCCTGCTGAAGGTGATCAACAGCCAGCCGGTCACGGACCCGACGCAGAAGTCGATCGTGGCGAGCCTCACGGCCTGGCAACAGGCGGGCTCGAAACTGGTGGAGACGTCGCCGGGCAGCGAGAAGTACGTCAACGCGTCGGCCATCCAGACGATGGACGCGTGGTGGCCGCTGCTGGTCCAGGCGGAGTTCCAGCCCGGCATGGGCAGTGACCTGTTCAACGCGATGATCGGCGCCATCCAGATCAACGAATCACCGTCCGGTGGCCAGACCGGCCCGAGCGTGGGCCCGGTGAACGCCAACGAGTCGATCACGCACAAGGGGTCGTCGTTCCAGTTCGGCTGGTGGTCCTATGTGGACAAGGACCTGCGGGCGGTCCTGGGCCAGCCGGTGTCCGGCGGCCTGACGGAGGAGTTCTGCGGCGGCGGTTCCCTGTCGGCGTGCCGAACGGCACTGCTGACGAGCCTGTCCCAGGCGGCCGCGGAGTCGTCCAGCACGGTGTACCCGGGAGACTCGGACTGTTCGGCCGGTGACCAGTGGTGCGCCGATTCGATCATCCAACGTCCGATGGGCGGCATCACGGACGGCAAGATCACGTGGCAGAACCGTCCGACGTTCCAACAGGTGGTCCAGTTCGTCGGCCACCACTGAGCCTTCGAGGTGGGGG
>DASZXM010000103.1:0-1945 GCA_035546415.1 Pseudonocardiaceae bacterium | reverse complement strand
CCGGACGCCTGTTCGGAGTGCACGACCTCCAGGACGTCCTCGAAGGTGAGCGGTTCGAAGTACAGGCGGTCGGCCGTGTCGTAGTCGGTGGACACGGTCTCCGGGTTGCAGTTGACCATCACGGTCTCGTACCCGGCCGCGCGCAGCGCCATCGCGGCGTGCACACACGAGTAGTCGAACTCGATGCCCTGGCCGATGCGGTTGGGCCCGGAGCCCAGGATGAGCACCTTCGGCCGGTCGGGTTGCGGCGCGACTTCCGTCTCGGCGTTCGGGTCGGCCTCGTACGCCGAGTAGTGGTACGGGGTGCGGGCCTCGAACTCGGCGGCGCACGTGTCGACGGTCTTGAACACCGGCCGCACGCCCAGCCGGTGGCGCAGCGTGCGGACGCCGTCCTCGCCGGCCAGTTCCGGGCGCAGCGCGGCGACCTGCCGGTCGGACAGGCCGGCGCGCTTGGCGGTGCGCAGCAGCGCGCCGTCCAGCACCGGGGCGCTGGCCAGTTCGTTGCGCAGTTCGCCGAGCGCGGCGATCTGGTCGACGAACCACGGGTCGATGCCGGACGCCTCGGACACCTGCTCGACGGTGGCGCCCAGGCGCAGCGCGCGGTCCACGGTGTAGAGGCGGCCGTCGTGTGGGACGCGCAGTTCGGCGAGCGTCGAGTCCAGTGTGGCGTCGGCCGGGTCGGGGGTGGTCCAGAAACCGGCGGCCTTGGTCTCCATCGACCGCAGCGCCTTGCCCAGTGCCTCGCTGAAACCGCGGCCGAGGGCCATGCCCTCGCCGACGCTCTTCATCGTGGTGGTCAGTGTCGGGTCGGCGCCGGGGAACTTCTCGAACGCGAACCGCGGCACCTTCACCACGACGTAGTCCAGGGTCGGTTCGAAGCTGGCCGGGGTCTCGCCGGTGATGTCGTTGCGGATCTCGTCGAGCGTGTAACCGATGGCGAGTTTCGCGGCGATCTTGGCGATCGGGAAGCCGGTCGCCTTGGACGCCAGTGCCGAGGACCGGGACACGCGCGGGTTCATCTCGATGACGACCAGGCGGCCGGTGCCCGGGTGGACGGCGAACTGGATGTTGCAGCCGCCGGTGTCGACGCCGACCTCGCGCAGCACCTGGATGCCGACGTCGCGCATGTGCTGGTACTCGCGGTCGGTCAGGGTCATCGCGGGGGCGACGGTGACGGAGTCGCCGGTGTGCACGCCCATCGGGTCGATGTTCTCGATCGAGCACACCACGACGACGTTGTCGTGCTTGTCCCGCATCAGTTCGAGTTCGTACTCCTTCCAGCCGAGCACGCTCTCCTCGATCAGCACCTCGTGCACCGGCGACTCGGCCAGGCCGATGGACGCCAGCCGGTCCAGTTCGTCGGGTGTGAACGCCAGACCGGAACCCAGGCCGCCCATGGTGAACGACGGCCGGATCACCACCGGCAGGCCCAGGTCGGCGACGGCGGCGTCCACTTCGGCCATGGACCTGCACACGGCGCTGCGCGGGACCTCGCCGCCGACCTTGCGGACGATGTCCTTGAACCGCTGCCGGTCCTCGCCGCGTTGGATGGCCTCGATGTCGGCGCCGATCAGTTCCACGCCGTACTTCTCCAGCACGCCGCGTTCGTGCAGCGCGACCGCGGTGTTCAGCGCGGTCTGCCCGCCGAGGGTGGCCAGCAGGGCGTCCGGGCGTTCGGCGGCGATCACCTTCGTGACGAACTCCGGGGTGATCGGTTCGACGTAGGTGGCGTCGGCGAACTCCGGGTCGGTCATGATGGTGGCCGGGTTGGAGTTGACCAGGCTGACGTGCAGGCCTTCCTGCCGCAGCACCCGGCACGCCTGGGTGCCGGAGTAGTCGAACTCACAGGCCTGGCCGATGACTATCGGCCCGGAGCCGATCACCATGATCGAGTCGATGTCGGTCCGCTTCGGCATCACAGGCTCCCTTCGGTCGCCCCGGTGGC
>DASZXM010000102.1:0-14322 GCA_035546415.1 Pseudonocardiaceae bacterium | reverse complement strand
CACACTGCTGGAACAGATGGGCGGCATCAGCGGGCTGGTCTACTCCTCGGTCCCGGTGCTGGTCTTCGTCGGCGTCTACCTGCCCATCCACAGCCTGGCGGCCGCGATCTGGGCGTCCGTCGGCAGCGCCGCGGCGATCCTGGTGTGGCGGATCATCCGCAAGGAACCCGTGCAGCCGGCGATCTCCGGCCTGTTCGGTGTCGCCGTCGCGGCGTTCATCGCGTACCGCACGGGCTCGGCCCGCGGGTACTTCCTGTTCGGCATCTGGACCAGCCTCGCGTACGGCGGTGCGTTCCTGCTGTCCGTGCTGGTCCGCTGGCCGCTGGCCGGTGTCGTCTGGTCGACGCTGAACGGCACCGGCATGGGCTGGCGCGCCGACAAGCTGGGCCGCCGCTACTACGACGTGGCGACAGTGGTGTGGGTGCTCGTGTTCGGCGCCCGGTTCGTGGTGCAGAACTGGCTGTACAGCACCAACCAGGTCGGCTGGCTGGCGTTCGCCAGGATCGCGATGGGCTGGCCGCTGACGGCGATCGCGGCCCTGGTCACGATCTGGGCCGTGCGCAAGGCCGACCTGCGCCAGAAGGAACTGGCCGGCGACACCGAGCCGGAGCCCGCGCAGGCCTCCCCGGCCGACGCCTGACCACGATCCCCGCCTCGGGCGTCCCGCAGCGCCGGACGGCCGGCCAGGTCGCCGGTGCGGGGAGGTGTCGGGGTTCGGCCGGTCGTTGGGCGGCTGGCGGCCTTGCGGGTTGCTGGTGCGGGGACGTGCCGGGGCTCAGCCGGTCGTCGGGAGCCCGACGGCCTCGCGGATTGCCGGCTCGACGTCCGGGGACGCCACGAACAGCAGCTCGTCGCCCGCCTCGACCGAGTCGTCCGGCGTCGGCACGATCACCCGGCCACCGCGCAGGATGCAGACCAGAGCGGCGTCCTGCGGCAGCTCGATGGTCTGCGCGCGCCTGCCGGCCAGCGGCGTGCCCTCCGGCAGCGTGATCTCCACGAGGTTCGCCTGGCCCTGCCGCAGCGTCAGCAGCTGGACCAGGCCGCCGATGCTGACCGCCTCCTCGACCAGCGCGGACATGATCCGCGGCGTGGACACGGCCACGTCGACGCCCCACGATTCGGTGAACAGCCACTCGTTGCGCGGGTCGTTCACCCGGGCCACGACCCGCTTGACCGCGAACTCCGTCTTGGCCAGCAGCGAGACCACGATGTTGACCTTGTCGTCCCCGGTCGCGGCGATCATCACGTCGCACGTCTCCAGGCCGGCCTCCTCCAGCGACGACAGCTCGCACGCGTCTGCCAGCACCCACTCGGCCTGCTCGACGACGGGCGGGTCGAACTGCCGGGAGTCCTTCTCGATCAGCATCACCTGGTGGCCACCGGCGACCAGTTCCTGGGCGATGGAGCGGCCGACGGCACCGGCTCCGGCAATCGCGACCCGCATCAGTGCTGATCCTCCTCTGGCGGCCGGGCCGCCGCCGCTGTGACGTCGGTGACGGTGCCGGAGATCGCGGCCACGTACACCGCGTCGTCGGCCTGCAGCACGGTCTTGAGCGTGGGCAGCAGACCCGTGCCCAGGCGCATGATGAATGCCACCCGGCAGCCGGTGGCCTCCTGGATCTCCCGGATCGAGTGGCCGACCCAGCCAGGGTTCAGCGGCAGCTGCACGATCGCGACCGTCCCCGTCGGGTCGCGCCAGGCGGTCGCCGTGCCCTCCGGGACGATCGTGCGCAGGAAGCGGTCGGTCGTCCACGGCACCGTGGCCACGGTCGGGATGCCCAGCCGCTCGTAGACGGCGGCGCGACGGGCGTCGTAGATGCGCGCGACCACGTTGGCCACGCCGAACGTCTCCCTGGCCACCCGCGCCGCGATGATGTTCGAATTGTCCCCGTTGGACACGGCGGCGAACGCCCCCGCGTGTTCGATACCGGCCTTGGCCAGCACCTCGCGGTCGAACCCGTTGCCGACCAGGGACGTGCCGTGGAAGTCGGCACCCAGGCGGCGGAACGCCTGCTCGTCCTTGTCGATCACCGCCACGGTGTGCTGCAGCCGCTCCAGCGCGTGCGCCAGCGACGACCCCACCCGGCCGCAGCCCATGATGACCACGTGCACGACTTGCCTCCTCCTACGGACCGCGCAGACCGTACCCGACGCGCCACGACGATCTCGTCGTGCCGGCTGGAGAGCCGCTATGACCCAACGTAGCGACGCCCTGGGGACACGGCTGCATCTGACGGCCTAGTGTTCGCATCGTGTTGAAGCTGTCGACGGTGGCCAAGCGCCTCATGCTGGGCCGCCCGATGCGCAGCGACAAGCTGTCGCACACGCTGCTGCCCAAACGCATCGCGCTGCCGGTGTTCGCCTCCGACGCCCTGTCGTCGGTGGCGTACGCCCCGGAGGAGATCTTCCGGACGCTCAGCGTGGCCGGCCTGTCCGCGTACGCCTTCGCGCCGTGGATCGGGCTCGTGGTGGCACTCGTGATGCTGACGGTCGTCGCGTCCTACCGGCAGAACGTCCACGCCTACCCCAGCGGCGGCGGTGACTACGAGGTCGCGACCACGAACCTGGGCGGCAGGTTCGGCCTGACGGTGGCCAGCGCGCTGATGGTCGACTACATCCTCACGGTCGCCGTGTCCACGTCGTCGGGCATCGCGAACATCGGGTCGGCGATCCCGTTCATCGCGCAGCACACCGTGCTGTGCTGCGTGCTGGTGATCGCGCTGCTGACGGTGATGAACCTGCGCGGGGTCCGCGAGTCCGGCGCCGCGTTCGCCATCCCGACGTACGGCTTCATGATCGGCGTGTTCGGCATGGTCGTCTGGGGCCTGACCAGGTCGGCGACCGGCGCGAACATCGAGGCGGCGAGTGCCTCCTTCCACTTGAGGGCGGACAACTCCGGGCTGGTCGGGTTCGCGTTCGCGTTCCTGATCCTGCGGTCCTTCTCGTCCGGCTGTGCCGCGCTGACCGGTGTCGAGGCCATCAGCAACGGTGTGCCGGCGTTTCGCAAGCCGAAGTCGAAGAACGCGGCGACGACGCTGCTGCTGATGGGCACGATCGCGGTCGCCATGCTGATGGGCATCATCGCGCTGGCCCGGCTGACCCGCGTGAACTTCGCCGACGACCCGGCCACCCAGTTGGTGGGGGCGCCAGCCGGCTACCAGCAGAAGACGATCGTCGCGCAGATCGCTCAGGCCGTGTTCAGCAACTTCCCGCCCGCGTTCTACTACGTGTCCTTCGTCACAGGGATCATCCTGGTGCTGGCCGCGAACACGGCGTTCAACGGCTTCCCGGTGCTCGGCTCGATCCTCGCGCAGGACAGCTACCTGCCGCGTCAGCTGCACACCCGCGGCGACCGGCTGGCCTACAGCAACGGCATCGTGTTCCTCGCGGTGTTCGCAGGCGTGCTGATCATCGCCTTCAACGGCGACGCGACCCGGCTGATCCAGCTGTACATCGTGGGCGTGTTCGTGTCGTTCAACTGCAGCCAGGCCGGCATGATCCGGCACTGGAACCGGCTGCTGCGCACCGAGACCGACAAGGCAGCGCGGCGGCGGATGCGCCGGTCGCAGGCGATCAACACGTTCGGCCTGTGCATGACGGCGATCGTGCTGATCATCGTCGTGATCACCAAGTTCATGGCGGGGGCGTGGATCGCGATCGCCGCCATGGTGGTGTTCTTCCTGCTGATGAGCGGCATCCGTCGGCACTACATGCGGGTGGCCGACGAACTGGCCGCCACCGACGAGGACACCGTCCTGCCGGCGCACAACCACGCCATCGTGCTGGTGTCCAAGCTGCACCTGCCGACGATGCGGGCGCTGGCGTACGCGAAGGCGACCCGGCCGGACACGATGGAGGCGCTCACCGTCAACGTCGACGAGGCGGACACGCGGGCGCTGATGGACCGCTGGGCGGACGAGAACTTCCGGGTGCCGCTGAAGGTGATCGAGTCGCCGTACCGGGAGATCACCCGGCCGATCCTGGAGTACGTGCGGCGGGTCCGGAAGGACAATCCGCGCGACGTCGTCACGGTGTTCATCCCGGAGTACGTCGTCGGCAAGTGGTGGGAGCAGATCCTGCACAACCAGAGCGCGCTGCGGCTGAAGGGCAGGCTGCTGTTCCAACCGGGTGTGATGGTGACCAGCGTGCCGTGGCAGTTGGCGTCGTCGGCGAAGGCGCGGGCGAAGGTGCTGAAGCGGCCGCCGCAGTCGGCGGCGGCGCCGGGTGCGGTCCGGCGTGGCCTGCAACCGCGGCGACCGGCGCCCGCGCCGGTTCCCGAGCAGCCCGCTGCCGAGCGGCCGGCGGACCAGCGCTGATGGCCGAGCCCGTCACCCAGAACTGGGTCGGCCGCCGGATCGAGATCGAAGTGGGGCCAGTCGCACACGGTGGGCACTGCGTGGCGCGGTCCGGAGGCCGGGTGGTGTTCGTCCGGCACGCGCTGCCCGGCGAGCAGGTCGTGGTCGAGGTCACCGAGGACAACGGTGGTTCGTTCTGTCGAGCGGACGCTGTGCGGATCATCACACCGTCGCCGGACCGGGTCGACGCACCGTGCACGGTGGCCCGGCCGGGTGGGTGCGGCGGCTGCGACTGGCAGCACGCGGCACCGGCTGCCCAGCGGACGCTGAAGGCGACCGTGGTCGCCGAGCAGCTCCAGCGGCTGGCCGGCATCGAGTGGGACGTCGTCGTCGAGGAACTGCCCGGTGGGCCGCTGGGCTGGCGTACGCGCGAGCGGTTGGCCGTGTCACCGGAGGACGGTCGGGCCGGCTTGCGGGCGCACCGCAGTCACCGGGTGGTGCCGCTGGCCGACTGCCCGATCGCGGTGCCCGGCCTGCTGTCCGGCGTGCTGGACCGGCAGTGGCCGGCCGGCGTCGAGGTCGAGGCGGTCCAGGACGACGACGGCGGGCAGCACGTGGCCCGCCGTGACCCGGTGCCCGGCACCCGCCGCTGGCGGACGCACTGGGTCACCGGCGGCACAGCGGTCCAGCACGCGGCCGGCCGCACGTGGCGGTTGCGGGCCGACGGCTTCTGGCAGGTTCACCCGGCGGCCGCGGACACGTTCGCCGGCGTGGTGGCGCGGTGGGCCGACACGCCGGTCGGCGGGCGGGCCTGGGACCTCTACGGCGGTGTCGGACTGTTCGCGGCGGTGCTGGCCGCGCAGGTGGGTGAGACGGGCTCGGTGTGGCACGTGGAGTCCGCGCGTTCGGCGGCGGCCGACGCCGAGGCGAACCTGGCCGACCTGCCGCAGGTGACGTGTGTGGCCGACCGTGTCGAGCGGGCGGTGATCACCGGTGGTGGCGGCGACCCGGACGTCGTCGTGCTGGACCCACCGCGCAAGGGTGCCGGTCGGGTCGTCGTGGACGCGATCGCGCGTCGCGACCCGGTCCGCGTCGTGTACGTGGCGTGCGATCCGGCGGCGCTGGCCAGGGACCTGGCGACGTTCGCCGGCCACGGCTACCGGTTGGCCGACCTGCGGGCGTTCGACGCGTTCCCGATGACCCACCACGTGGAGTGCGTGGCCCTGCTGACCCGCTGAGTTCACCGGGATGTCGGTCGGCGGTGCCACGATGCCGCGCATGGAACCGATGGAGGCCTTCGACCGGGCGGCCGCCGCCGTCACCGCCGTGGTGGCCGGGATCACCGACGAGCAGTACGGGCTGCCCAGCCCGTGCACCGAGTGGACCGTGCGGAATGTGCTCAACCACATAGTCACCGGAAATCTGCTGGCGGAGGCCATCGTGGGCGGCCAGTCGCATCCGGACCGGTCGGTCGACCGGCTGGGCCGCGATCCGAAGCGGGCGTTCGCCGACTCGCTGGCGGCCACCCGGGAGGCACTGAGCCAACCGGGACTGATGGAACGGACCGTCACCACGCCGATGGGTGAGGCGCCCGGGTCGACCCTGGTCGACATGCGGGTCGCTGAGCTGGTCGTTCACGGCTGGGACCTGGCCACGGCGACCAGCCAGTCCACCGACATCGATCCGGAGCTGGCCGACCGGGTGCTCCGCAAGTGGCAGGCACGACTGGGTGACCGGCCGCGCACCCTGACGCCCTTCGCGGACGCACAGCCGGTGGGCGACGACGCGTCGGCCGCCGACCGCTTGGCGGCTTACCTGGGACGCTCCGTAGTCGTAGCGTGACGCTCCAGACCCCTTGTCAGGTCGGCTGTTGGGTACAACCGTCCTAGACTGGCCCGAACCGCAGACCGAGGTGAGGTGGAGTGGTGTCGTTGCTGGAGTCCGTGTCTTGTCCCGCCGATCTCAAGCGTCTCGCCCCCGATGAGCTGCCGAAACTGGCATCGGAGATCAGGACGTTCCTGGTGGACAGGGTGTCCAGGACCGGTGGTCACCTCGGCCCGAACCTCGGGGTCGTCGAGTTGACCATGGCGTTGCACCGCGTCTTCGACTCGCCGCACGACGCGATCATCTGGGACGTCGGTCACCAGGCGTACGTGCACAAGGTGCTCACCGGCCGGCAGGCCGAGTTCGACCAGCTGCGCCAGCGCGACGGGCTGTCCGGCTACCCGAGCCGCGCCGAGAGCGAGCACGACCTCGTCGAGAACAGCCACGCGTCCGCCGGTCTGTCCTATGCGGACGGTCTGGCTAAGGCGTTCCAACTGGCCGGCCAGAAGCGACACGTCGTCGTGGTCGTCGGTGACGGCGCCCTGACCGGTGGCATGTGCTGGGAGGCGATGAACAACATCGCCGCCGACCCGGACCGGCCGGTGGTGATCGTGGTCAACGACAACGGCCGGTCGTACTCGCCGACCATCGGTGGCCTTGCCGACCACCTGGCCACGCTGCGGCTGCGCCCCGGCTACGAGCGGGCGCTGGAGGGCGGCAAGAAGGCGCTGCTGTCCACGCCGGTGGTGGGCCGCCCGATCTACAGCGCGCTGCACGCGGCCAAGCGCGGCCTGAAGGACGCGCTCGCGCCGCAGGGCATGTTCGAGGACCTGGGCCTGAAGTACATCGGCCCGGTGGACGGCCACGACATGGCGACGCTGGAGTCGGCGCTGGAACGGGCCAAGGCGTTCGGCGGACCGGTCATCGTGCACGCCGTGACCCGCAAGGGCAACGGCTACGCGCCCGCCGAGAACGACGAGGCCGACCAGATGCACCAGACCGACCCGATGGACCCCGCCACCGGTGCCCCCACGGCGGCGAAGAAGCGCGGGTGGACGTCCGTGTTCGCCGACGAGCTGGTGAAGATCGGCCGCGACCGGCCGGACGTCGTCGCGGTCACGGCCGCGATGCTCGGTTCGACCGGCCTGAACAAGTTCGCCGACGCCTTCCCGGAACGCTGCTTCGACGTGGGCATCGCCGAGCAGCACGCGGTCACGTCGGCCGCGGGCATGGCCATGGGCGGCCTGCACCCCGTGGTGGCGATCTACTCGACTTTCCTCAACCGAGCGTTCGACCAGCTGCTGATGGACGTGGCGCTGCACCGGCAGGGCGTGACCCTGGTGCTGGACCGGGCCGGCATCACCGGTCCGGACGGACCCAGCCACCACGGCATGTGGGACCTGTCGATCCTCGGCCTGGTCCCGGGCATCCGTGTCGCCGCGCCGCGGGACGCGGACACCCTGCGGACGGAGCTGCGCGAGGCGGTCGCGGTGTCCGACGGCCCGACGGTGCTCCGGTTCCCGCGCGGCGGCGTGATCGACTCGGTGCCGGCGGTGGACCGGGTCGGTTCGGTGGACGTGCTGCGGCGGCCCGCTGACGGTGCCCAGGACGTGCTGCTGATCGCGGTCGGCGCGTTCGGCTCACTCGGCCTGGCGGCGGCGGAGCGGCTGGCCGACCAGGGCATCGGCGTCACGGTGGTGGACCCGCGGTGGGTCACGCCGGTCCCGGCGGAGCTGACCGAGCTGGCCGCGTCGCACAAGCTCGTCGCGACCGTGGAGGACAGCGGCCGGCACGGTGGCTTCGGCTGGGCGTTCACGGCGGCCCTGCGGGACGCGGGCCTGTCGGTGCCGGTGTTGGACCTGGCGGTGCCGCAGCGGTTCGTGGCTCCGGGCACGCGGGACGAGGTGCTGTCGGCGGTCGGGTTGACGGAGCAGGACGTGGCGCGCCGGATCACCGAGTGGGCCGCTGACCGGTTGGGTGAGCAACGGATCGCGCCGGCGACGGTGGAATCGACGACGGTGGATTCGGCGGTCGAGGACGCCGAGGGTCGGGCCAGCTGAGGCCGGTGCCCCGGCCGGCATCGGTCGGCCGGGGCAGCCGGTCGGAGGCCGTCGACCAGGGGCGGAGCAGCTAACACCCGCTTCATGTGGCACCTTAGAAGGGTGCGCATCCTGGTTGTCGAGGACGAACAGCCGCTCGCCGAGGCGATAGCCCGGGGACTGCGGCGCGAAGGCATGGCTGTGGACGTGGCCCTGGACGGTGACTCCGGCCACGAGAAGGTGTCGGTCACGCGGTACGACGTCGTCGTGCTGGACCGTGACCTGCCCGGCATGTCCGGTGACCAGCTGTGCCAGGAGATCGTCGCGTCCGGCGCGATCAGCCGGGTGATCATGCTGACCGCCAGCGACGGCGTCGCCGACCGCGTCGAAGGGCTGTCCCTGGGCGCCGACGACTACCTCGCGAAGCCGTTCGCGTTCCCCGAGCTGGTCGCGCGCGTCCGGGCGCTGGCCCGGCGGTCCACACCGGCCACGCCTCCGGTGCTGCGCGCCGGGGACGTCGAACTGGACCCGGCCAAGCACACCGTGACCCGGGCGGGGCAGCCGGTCGAGCTGACCCGCAAGGAGTTCGGCGTGCTGGAGGTCCTGCTGGCCGCCGGTGGCACGGTGGTGAGCAGCGAGGAGCTACTGGAGCGGGTGTGGGACGAGAACGCCGACCCGTTCACCACCACCGTGCGCGTCACGGTGATGACGCTGCGCAAGAAGCTCGGTGAACCGGGCATCATCGACACGGTCGTCGGCTCGGGTTACCGAGTGCCGGCCGCCGGTCAGGTGAGTGTGGAGGTCGACGGCTCAGTTGGCTGAGCGCACGGCGGTGCGCGGTCGCCGTGGACCGGGGCTCCGGGTCCGGCTGACGCTGTTGGCCACCGCCCTGACAGCCGGGGTCAGTGGCGTGCTGCTCTGGCTCGGTTGGTTGCTGGTCGGCAACGTCGTCGGTAGCGCCGCCCCCGATCTGCCTCCGTCGGCGACGGTCACCGTCGCGGGCGTGCGGGTGTCCGCCGACCAGTGGTCGATCGCGTTGCGCGACCACGCCCGGGACCGGGTGCTGGAAGCCGGTTCGGTGGCCTTCCTGCTCGTGGTGGTCGCGGCCGCGATCCTCGCGTGGACACTGACCGGCCGGCTGCTGCGCCCGCTGCAGGACGTCACGGCGACGGCCCGCAGGTTGTCCGCCGAGTCGCTGGGAGAGCGGATCGCGCTGCGTGGTCCGCAGGACGAGGTCGCCCAACTGGCCGACACGTTCGACGCGATGCTGGACCGGTTGCAGGCCACGTTCGAGGCGCAGCGCCGGTTCGTCGCCAACGCCAGCCACGAGTTGCGCACACCGCTGTCGGTGATCCGCACCGAGTTGGACGTGACGCTGTCCGACCCGTCGGCCGACGAGGCCGAGCTGCGCCGCATGGGCGGTGTGGTCGGGCAGGCGGCGGTGCGGGCGGGTCAACTCGTGGAGGCGTTGCTGCTGCTGGCGCGCACCGAGGGCACCGGGCTGGCCGTGCGGGAGCCGGTCGATCTCGCGACCGTGGTCGCTTCCGCTTGGCAGGCAACGAAATCCGACGCGGACGCGCTCGGCCTGTCGGCCGCGTTCCGCACCGAGCCCGCGCACGCCGTCGGTGATCCGGCGCTGCTGGAACGGGTCGCGGGCAACCTGTTGGAGAACGCGATCCGGCACAACGTGGACAGCGGGTGGATCGACGTGCGCATCGAGGCCGACGACCAGTGGTCCGCCCTGCGGGTCAGCTCGTCCGGCCGGCCCGTCCCGGAGGACCGCGTCACGGAGCTGTTCGAACCGTTCCGCCGCGGCGGTGTGGACCGCACCGCGCAGTCCGGCACCGGTCTGGGTCTGTCGATCGTGCGGGCCGTCGTGTCGGCACACGGCGGCCAGTTGTATGCCGAACCGGTGCCCGACGGTGGTTTGACGGTCACGGTGCGACTGCCGGCCGCTCCGTAGGCTGTCGCACTGCGCCGCCCCCGCCCGAGCTGGCGTCGCGCGCCGACCCGGACCAAGTAGTTGACTCGTACGTGGAGCGCCGGACGCCGAGCTACGTCATGGATAGGTGACGTGGGACAGGCTTACCGACAAGATGCCCTGTACTAATACCTTCGGCAGTGACGCGGATCGTTGGCACTCATTCAACGAGACCGCGTCGATCGAAGCGGCACGGTCAGCTCGGGCGACAGTCGGGTAGCCGAGTGTCATGTGATGGGTTGCGGCACGGTGATCAGCTGTTGTGCCTCCATGGACCGGCGCCTGATCAGGCTAGAAGTGGAGAACTTCCGCAGCTTGCGGAAGGTGGTACTGGCGGGTGAGGATTCTAAGTGGTACGAACCAGTCCTGGAATGAATGTAGGGCGTGGTGTAACGCGGTGGTTCGAGAGAACTGACCCCGTACCGGGGTCCAGGGGCGTGCGGATTCACGCCCGTCGTGGGTAGCGACCGGAGCGGTCCACCAACCACAACGGGCGGACGATCCATCAGGCCGGGACCGACGCGACTCCCTTGGCCAGGAACGGCTTGCCGTTCACCTGGTCGGACACGCCGGTGCGGTCCAGGTACGGCGTGATGCCGCCCAGCCAGAACGGCCAGCCGGCGCCCAGCAGCAGGCACAGATCGATGTCCTGCGCCTCCGCGACCACGCCCTCGTCCAGCATGATCCGCACTTCCTCGGCGAGCGCGCGCAGCGCCCGGGACCGGACCTCGTCCGCGGTGGACGGCCGGTCACCCTGCTGCCACAGCGCGGCGACCTCCGGGTCGACCGACTGCGCCCCGGTCGCGTCCCACGTCCACACCGCCGTCTTGCCGGCCTCGACGAAGCGGCGCATGTTGTCGCTGACACCGAACCGGTCGCCGAACGCCGCGTGCATCGTCTCGGCGACGTGCAGCGCGACCGCGGGGCCGACCAGCTGCAGCAGCACCAGTGGGGACATCGGCAGGCCCAGCGGCTCCAGCGCACGGTCGGCCACGTCGAACGGCGTGCCCTCGTCGACGGCCGCGACGACCTCGCCGAGGAACCTGGTGAGCAGGCGGTTCACCACGAACGCGGGTGCGTCCTTCACCAGGACGCTGGACTTGCGCAGCTGCTTGCCGACCGCGAACGCCGTGGCCAGCGTCGCGTCGTCGGTCCGCTCACCGCGCACGATCTCCAGCAGCGGCAGCACCGCGACCGGGTTGAAGAAGTGGAAGCCCACGACCCGCTCGGGGTGCCGCAGCTTCGCCGCCATCTCGGTGACCGACAGCGACGACGTGTTCGTCGCGAGGACGCACTCCGCCGACACGTACTCCTCGACCTCGGCGAACACCTGCTGTTTGACCGACATCTCCTCGAACACGGCCTCGATCACGAAGTCCGCGTCCGCGAACGCCGCCTTGTCCAGCGAACCGGACACCAGTGCCGTCAGCCGGTTCGCCTCGTCGGTCGACATCCGGCCCTTCGACACGAGCTTGCCGATCTCGCCGTGCACGTAGCCGACACCCTTGTCCACGCGCGCCTGGTCGACGTCGGTCAGCACGACCGGCACCTTCAGCCGCCGCACGAACAGCAGTGCCAGCTGCGAGGCCATCAGACCGGCGCCCACGATGCCGACCTTCGTCACCTGCCGGGCCAGGCCCTTGTCCGGTGCGCCCGCGGGCTTGCGGGCGCGCTTGTTCACCAGGTTGAACGAGTACAGCCCGGCCCGCAGCTCGTCGGTCATCAGCACGTCCGCGAGCGCAGCCGTCTCGGCGGCGTAGCCCGTGTCGAGATTGTTGGTGCGCGCCAGCGACAGCAGTTCCAGCGCCCGGATCACGCCCGGCGACGCGCCGTGTGTCTTGCCGTCCGCGATCGCCTGCGCCCGCGCCAGCGCCGCGTCCCACGCCGCGCCACGGTCCACGTCCGGCCGCGACACGACGGTTTCGCCGCGCACCACCGAGGCCAGCCACAGCAGCGACTGCTCCAGGTAGTCCGCCGAGCCCAGCACGACATCGACGATGCCCAGCTCGGCCGCCTGCGCCGGCTTGAGCATCTTGTTCTGGTTCAACGCGTTCTCGACGATCACCGTGACCGCGCGGTCCAGGCCGATCAGGTTGGGCAGCAGCTGCGTGCCGCCCCAGCCCGGGAACAGCCCGAGGAAACACTCCGGGAACGCGATCGCGGCCGCGTTGTCGATCAACGTCCGGTAGTGACAGGACAGCGCCAGCTCCAGGCCGCCGCCCATGACGGCGCCGTTGACGAAGGCGAACGTCGGGATCGTCGACTCGGTCAGGCGCCGGAACACGTCGTGCCCGGCCTGCGCGATGGCCAGCGCCAGGTCCCGGGACGCCACCTGCTCCACACCGGACAGGTCGGCGCCGACCGCGAACACGAACGGCTTGCCGGTCACCGCGATCGCCGCCGGGTCTGCCGCGAACGCCTCGTCCAGCGCGGTGTTCAGGCTCACCAGGCTCTGCGGGCCGAACGTGGAGGGCCGAGTGTGGTCCAGGCCGTTGTCGATGGTGATCAGCGCGACGGGGGAGTCCAGGCCGGGCACGCGCACCAGCCGCGTGGTCGCACGGGTCACGACCTCGTCCGGGAACGCCGCCCTGGCCTCGTCGATCGAGAGGGTCACTTCGCGTCGCCTTCCCAGTTGGTGTTCTCCCAGATGACGGTGCCGCCCATGCCGATGCCGATGCACATGGTGGTGATGCCGTAGCGGACGTCCGGCCGCTCGGCGAACTGCCGGGCCAGCTGCGTCATCAGTCGCACGCCGGAGGACGCCAGCGGGTGGCCGCACGCGATCGCGCCGCCCCACTGGTTCACCCTCGGGTCGTCGGCGGAGATGCCGAAGTGGTCGAGGAACGCCAGCACCTGCACGGCGAACGCCTCGTTGATCTCGAACAGGCCGATGTCGTCGATCGTCAGGCCGGCGCGGGCCAGCGCCTTCTCCGTGGCCGGCACGGGACCCACGCCCATCACCTCGGGCTCGACACCGGCGAACGCGTAGCCGACCAGCCGCATCGCGGCCGGCAGGCCCAGTTCGGCGGCCGTGTCCTCGTCGGCCAGGATGCAGCCGGTGGCGCCGTCGTTCAGGCCGGCCGAGTTGCCGGCCGTGACCCGGCCGTGCGGGCGGAACGGCGTCTTCAGTCCGGCCAGCGCCTCGACGGTGGTACCAGGGCGCGGCGGCTCGTCCTCGGTGGCCAGCCCCCAGCCCAATTCCGCTGAGCGCGTCGCGACAGGCACCAACTCCGGGCCGATCTTGCCGGCCTTCACGGCGTCCGCGTAGCGCTCCTGGCTGCGCGCGGCGTAGGCGTCGCAGCGCTCCTTGGTGATCTCCGGGTAGCGGTCGTGCACGTTCTCCGCGGTCTGGCCCATCACCAGTGCCGACGGGTCGACCAGCTTGTCCGCGATGATCCTCGGATTCGGGTCGACGCCCTCGCCCATGGGGTGCCGGCCCATGTGCTCGACACCGCCGGCGATCACGACGTCGTAGGCGCCGAACGCGATGCCCGCGGCCGTCGTCGTCACGGCCGTCATGGCGCCCGCGCACATCCGGTCGATGGCGAAGCCGGGCACCGACTTGGGCAGGCCGGCCAGCAGGCTCGCGGTGCGGCCGATGGTCAGGCCCTGGTCGCCGATCTGCGTGGTGGCCGCGATCGCGACCTCGTCCACCCTCTCGGGTGGCAGCTCCGGATGCCGGCGGAGCAGCTCGCGGATGACCTTGACGACGAGATCGTCGGCCCGGGTCTCGGCGTAGATGCCCTTCTTGCCTGCCTTGCCGAACGGCGTGCGCAGGCCGTCGACGAAGACCACGTTGCGCACGGCACGCGCTGCGGGTGCGGCCACGGGGGTTCCCTCCTGCATGGGGTGAAC
The DNA here is from genome assembly GCA_035546415.1 of Pseudonocardiaceae bacterium. Classification (GTDB taxonomy): domain Bacteria; phylum Actinomycetota; class Actinomycetes; order Mycobacteriales; family Pseudonocardiaceae; genus DATEPR01. The sequence goes on along the minus strand of DASZXM010000102.1, from coordinate 328 downwards.
GGCCGGCTCTACCGGTCGGTAACTCCACCTTAGCGGTTGTTACCGGCTGGTAACCAGGTGGGTCACCCTGTCAGGCGGGTCACACGTGTGCGTGCAACGCCGTGGTCAGCGCCTCGGCCGTGAGCCCGATCTGCCACTCCCGGGCACCGCCGACGCGCAGCACGTCGGACACCGCGGCGACGTCCAACCGACCCGGCGGCTCCCAGCACGTCCGGCGCACCAGGTCGGGCTGCAGCAGGTTCTCCACCGGCAGCCGGTTGGCCTCGGCGATGCCGGTCAGCGCGGCCCTGGCCGCGGACAGCCGGGCGGCCGCGTCCGGGTCCTTGTC
>DASZXM010000101.1:0-8792 GCA_035546415.1 Pseudonocardiaceae bacterium | reverse complement strand
GCGCCGTCCACGAGGTGCGCGTGCCCACCTACGGTGCCCGCACGGCCGTCACGGTCAACGGCCGGCTGGTGTGGGACGGCGGCCACGGTCGCGGCGGCGCCCACCTGTCCGGGAACGACGTGGTGCTGACCGGGGTGCCGGCGTCCGCGACGATCGTCAGCCGCGCGATCGCGCCGGTGCCCACGACGGTGTCCATCGCGGTGACCTCCTCGGCGACGGCGCCGGTGTGGGCCGGTCAGGGCGTCACCGTTCCGGTGACCGTCAGCGCCACCGGCGACCGGGTGGTGTCCGGCCAGGTGTCGGCCGACGTGCCGGCCGGGTGGACGGTGACCCCGGCGGCCTACTCGCTGGACACCCGCGACGGTCCGGTGGACACGGTCGTGGACGTCCGGCTGACCGCGCCGCCGACCGCGCGCGGCGGGCCGGTGCCGATCACGCTGCGGACGGCGGACGCCACCGCCGGCACGTCCCTGCTGGTGTTCGGCCACTGGGCGGCGGGCACGACGGCGGCGGCGTCCACCGAGCACGCGCCGAACGTGTTCAACGGCCAGCAGCGCACGTACTACGCGGCCAATGCGGTCGACGGCGACCTGGCGTCGTTCTGGAACGACGACACGTCCGGCCGGTTTCCGGACACGCTCACGGTGACCAGCCCGGCCGCGGCCACCCTGGACGGGGTCGGCTTCGCGTCGATCGTGGACGGCGTGCCCACCGACTTCACCGTCCAGACCTGGGACGGCGACCAGTGGGTCACGCAGGCCACGGTCACCGGCAACGCCGCCCTGTACCGGTGGGTGCCGTTCCCGGCGACGGTGACGACGACGCGGGTCCGGGTGGTCGTCACGGCCGACCAGACGCAGAACGGTGATTTCACCCGAGTCGCCGAGCTGACACCGTAGCCGTCACGTTCCGGGCGGTCCGGTAGTCATATCGGACATGACCAACCGAGTGTCGGGCACGATCGCGGTGGCCGTGACGGCGGCGTTCGCCGGTGGCGCGCTGCTCACCCAGACCGTGGTCGTCCCCGGGTGGCGGGCGATGGCACCGGCGGAGTTCCTGCGCCGGTTCGCGGTCGAGGGCCCGGTCACGGGGGCGACGGTGTTCCCGTTCGAGGTGGCGTCGGTCGTGCTGCTGGTGTTCGTGGCCGTCCGGTGTCGCGGGGTGCTGTGGGTGCTCGCGGCGGCGGCGATGGTCGCCTCGCTGCTGCTCCTGCCGATCTACTTCGTGCACGCCAACGTCGCACTGCTCGACCCGGCGTTCCCGGTCGGCGCGGTGCCCGGCGAGCTGACCGCGTGGTACCGCTGGGACTGGGCGCGCGCCGGTTGCGGACTCGTGGCCGCCGTGCTGTCCGGCGTCGCGCTGTGCCGGCGCGGGCTGCGATAGTCCGGGCATGGACCACGTTGCGCATTTCCGACGCGAGGTGCTGGCGTTCGAAGCGGCGCTGCGGAACGCCGAGGGCCCGCTGCCGGTGCCGTCGTGTCCTGGCTGGTCGACCGTGGACCTGGCCACCCATCTGGGCAGCGTGCACCGGATGCTGATCGGGCTGCTCAGCGCGCCACGCCTGCGACCGCCGGCCCCGGTCGAGGTGCCCGTGACCGGTCCCCTGCTCGACTGGTTCGCCGACGGCGCCGCGCGGCTGGCCGCGCTGTTCGCCGAGTCCGACCCGGCCGCTGCCGTGTGGACGTGGTCGGCCGAGCAGACCGTCGGGTTCTGGACGCGGATGCAGTCGATCGAGGCGGCCGTGCACCGGTGGGAGGCGGAGAACGCGGTCGGCACGGCGGCGCCGGTGGACCCGGGCCTCGCCGCCGACGCGGTCGCCCAGACGTTCCAGGTCATGGCGCCGGCACGACGGGCGCGGCTGCGCGCGGCGCCGGGAGCGGGCGAGACGTTCGGCTTCCGGCAGACCGACGGGCCGGGCGTGTGGGTGGTGCGCTTCGACGGGAACGACGTGCATCTGACCGACAGCGGGCCGAGCGACGTCGAGGTGGCGGGCACGGCATCGGACCTCATGTTGTTCCTGTGGCACCGGATTCCCGCCGACGGTCTTGCCGTCACCGGCGACCCGGCGGTCCTGGACCGCTACTTCACCCTGGTACCGCCCGTGTGACGGTGGGCGGGCGGCGTGCTGGGGGTGTGGCCCGCCGCCCGCCCGGGACAGCGGTGGCCGATGGGGGAGGTCGACCACCGCCGGCTCGTGTCGAGCGATGGCTAGTGGCTGGGGTGCGGCGGGTGGCTCGGTCGCGGTGTGGCTGGGTGCGTCGGATGCGTGGGGTGGGTCGGGTGCGCCGGGTGCGTCGGATCGGCGGCGTGGGTCGGCTGCACCGGTTGGGTCGGTTGGACCGTCTGGGCCGGTTGGGTGGTCGCCGGTTGGCCCAGCAGCGTGCCGCAGTACGCGGACACCCGCGGTTGGCCGCCTGCGGCCGTGACCAGCGGGGCGAACGCGGGGTCGGCCGGTGCCGGGTGCTCGGCGAAGGTCCGGCACAGGTCCGCCAGCGACGGCGGTGACGTCGCCGTGCCGTGGCTGTCGCGGGTGGACACCGGTGCGGTGCCGGTGGTCCGGTGCACCACGGCTGTGGTGGTGCCGACGACCGCGTGGTGTGTGGCCGGCCGTACCGACGGACCGCCGATGTGCCCGGTCGCCGCGGCGACTCCGACGCCGCCGGTGGCCAGCACCGCGACCGCGGCCGCAGCGACCTTGACCAGCGTCACCGGCCGTCTGCGGCCCGGCATGTCCGGCTGGAACGCCGCCGCCCGGAACGCCGCCACGGCCGCGTCCTCGCCGGCCAGCTCCGCCGGCCGCGCCGGAGCCGCGGCCGCGTCGAGCAACCGCGCCAGCGCTGGGTCGACCGTGCCGTCGAGCAACTGCTCGGCGGCCCGCCTACCCGGGTGACGGGATCCGTGCGCGTTCATCTCATGTCCTTCAGCGTCCGAGCCCTCGCATGTGTCACGCCGACCGCAGGCCGCTGATCCCGACCGGCGTCCGGGTCGGGCCCGGCGAGCAGTTCGGCGAGCCGGTGCAGACCGCGGTAGGCAGCCGTCCGGACGGCGCCGGGGCGCTTGCCCAGCACCCGGGCCGCCGTGGGTGCGTCCACGCCGATCACGACCCGCAACAGCACCGCCTCGGCCTGGTCGGCCGGTAGCCGCGCGATCAGGGCCAGCGCCGCGTCCGTGCCGATCGCGTCCACGGCCGCCCGTGCCGTGTCGTCGCCCGCGGGCACGGCGGCCAGTTCCTCGAACGAGCCGTGGGTGACCGGCCGGCGCCCCTGGCGGCGGAGGTGGTCGATGGCCCGGTTGCGGGCGATGGTCGCCGTCCAGCCGCGGAACCCGTCGGCGTCACCGTGGAACGTGTGCAGGTTGCGCACGATGTGCAGCCACGCCTCGGACGCCACGTCCTCGGCGTCACCGCCGACCAGTACCCGCAGGTAGCGCAGCAGACCCGGTTGCACGTCCCGGTACAACAGCCGGAACGCCCCCTCGTCACCCTGTCGGGCCGCGTCCAGCGCGGTCACCAGGTCCGAGTCGATCGCCCGGACCAGCTCAGGTCTGCCATGCACCCCGGCCATCTTGGAGCATGCGAGTGCCCGCAACAACACCCTGGGTGATATGTACCGCATGCTACAACCACTTCCGCTACTACGACCCGGCCACCGGCCGGTACACCAGCAGCGACCCGATCGGGTTGGGCGGCGGGCCGAACAACCAGGCGTACGTCGCCAATCCGTTGCGGCGCGTGGACATCCTCGGTCTGGCCGGCGACGAGGACTGCGCGGTGGCCGCGCTGAACAAGCTCGACGAGGACCAGCGCGACAAGATCCTCTACCGCACCAACCTGACCGACAAGAAGGGCAGGGGCTTCGGCAGTCCCGGCAATCCGGACCCGCCGTCGATCGAGACGTTCAACCCGAGGTTCGAGGACATCCGAGCCGGCGACCTGCAGTCGCAGATCAGCTCTCGCATGCACGGCCTGTTCGACGACCAGGTCGCCTCGGTCAGCCAGTTGAGCAACGAGGACCTGGTCCGGTGGCGGCCGGAGGACCCGATCAGCGCGACCCGCGGGTCCGATGGCCTCGCGCTCACCGGCGGCCACCACCGGACCGCCGATATCATCCAGCGGGTAGCGTCGGGCACCCTCAGCCCCGACACCATCGTGAGGATCCTGGTGCGTGACTGACCTGGCCGAGTTCATCGCACACGCGTCCGACGACGTGGCCGGGACCAGGCGGGTGACGGACCGGACGTGGGAACGGTACGCCCGGCTCGCGCCCCGGGATCGGGCCGCGCTGCACCGGGTCGCGGCCTTCCTGGGTGGTCCCGGTGCGGATGACGCCGCGCCCGGCGAGAGCGACGCCGCGCCGGTCGATCCCGGCACGCGTCTGCGGCTGGCCGAGCTGATGCTGTCCCGGTTCGCCGTAAACACCGGGGAACCGGTGTGGTCCAGCAAGGCCATGGAAAACCTGGTCGACGCGCAGCTCGCGATCCCCGGCGGCGAGGTGTGCGACGTGTTCGCCGCCGCGATGGACCTCTGGGCCCGGCACCGGACGCCGCTCACCACCACGGTCGCCAACTTCGTCCGCGCCATCACGGTCCTGTGCTTCACGCAGTACCGGTCCGCGTACCGCCGATGCGACCTCACCCCACTGATCGAGCGCGTCCGCACCCAGCCGACCGCACCCGGCGCGTACTTGGCGGCCAACGCACTGCCACCACACCACTGGCCGGCCGCTCGGCCCGCGATCCTCGCCGCCCTGACCGGCACGCCCTACGCCGACCAGGTCGCCACGATGCTCCAGGGTGACTGACCCGCGATCAGACCGGTTCGATGCGGAACAACGCGATCCGCTCGGCTGCCGCGGCCAACCCGTCCGCGGACGCCTCCGACGCCAGGCCCGTGGTCACGAACCGCCGCACCGCACTGGCCGGCTGCGTCGCCGCCAGTTCCCGCAGCAACGGCCGGCGCTCCTCCACCGGCACCTCCACCAACCGTGCCGTGGTGGCGCGCCTGCCCCGGGTCAGGCGGACGGTGTCCGCCGCTCGCACGTTGGCCACCCACGCCGCCTTCGGGAACGCCTGGACCAGGTAACGGCCGCCGGCCAGGCCGAGGACGGCGATCGGGAACGTGCGGGGTTCGCCGGTGCGCCGGCCGGCGACGGTGAGCATCTGCATCGGGCCGAACGCGATGCCGATGCGCTGCAGCCTGGACACGACCTTGTTGATGCTGTTGACCCGCTGGCGGTACTTCTGCGCTCGCTCTGTCATGCGACCAACATACACTGAAACTCATATGGTTTGGTTCTCATATGATCGTGGACGTGGAACCGCCGCCGCTCGTCGCGGCCATCGGTATCACCAGAAAGATGAATTTCAATCGACACTGAAGCGTCAGTGAATGAGTTCGCGCGGGCCCGCGGTGGCGCTCCCCCGCCGCCACCGCAGGACCCCGGTCGTTCAGAGGCAGTCGTAGTCGGTTGCCCGTTGCACCCTGATCACGCGCGATCCTCCCGCCGCTCTCCGCGAGTCCACCGAAATGACGGATTCGCGTGAAGACCGGACACCGCAACAACTAGGTTGTGCCGTATGACAGTGCGGGGTCGGTCCACGGTCAGCATGCCCGGTGCCGCTAGCGCCGCGTTAGCACCGCGCTGACGGGATCGCCGTGACCGCCGGAAACGTGGAGTTCGGCCTGCTCGGACCGCTGCTGGTCCGCCGCGACGGCACGACGGCCCAGCTGACGTCGGGCAAACAGCGGGTCCTGCTCGCCGCGCTGCTCCTGGACGCCAACCGCGCCGTGCCCGCCGACGACCTCGTCGCGGCGCTGTGGGACCAGCCGCCGACGTCGGCGCGGGTGACGCTGCAGAACTACGTCAAGCGCCTGCGCCAGGCGCTGCGGGACACCGCGCCGGACCGGATCGTCACGCGGCCGGACGGCTACCTGATCACCGTCGGGCCCGACGAACTGGACACGGCACGGTTCGACGACCTCGTGCGGCGCGGCCGGACCGCCGCGCTCGCCGGGTCGTGGGATCTGGCGTCCGGACGGCTGCGCACGGCGTTGGCCCTGTGGCGGGGCAGGCCGCTGGCCGACGTGTTCTCCGACCGGCTGCGCGACGCGCACGTGCCCGCGCTGGAGCGCGCGCTCGTCGACGCGACGGAGTGGTGCGTCGAGGCGGACCTGCGCCTGGGCCGGCACACCGAACTGGTCGCCGAACTGGAACGGCTGGTCGCCGAGCACCCGCTGCGGGAACGGCTGCACGGCCAGCTGATGCTCGCGCTGTACCGGTGCGACCGGCAGGCCGACGCGCTGGCCGCCTACCGCCGGGTGCGACAGACGCTGGTCGACGAGCTGGGAGTCGAGCCGGGCCAGGACCTGCGCCGGCTGCACCACCAGATCCTCACGGCCGACCCGGCGCTCACTCCCGCACCGGCCCGGGCCGCCGTGCCGGCGCAGCTGCCGGCCGATCTCGCCGACTTCACCGGCCGGGACAAGCTCGTCGCCCAGCTCACCGACGCGCTGACCGTCGAGGGCGACGACGACCGGCAGGGCGTCGTCGTGTCCGCCGTGGCGGGCGGCGGTGGCGTCGGCAAGACGAGCCTCGCCGTGCACGTGGCGCACCGGATCCGGGACCGCTTCCCGGACGGACAGCTCTACGCCGACCTCGGTGGCACGGACCAGCGGCCCGTCACGCCCGAGGACGTCCTGGCCCGGTTCCTGCGCGGCCTGGGCATCGACCCGGCGACCGTGCCACCGGACCCGGACGAACGGGCAGCCGCCTACCGGAGCGTGCTGTCCGACCGGCGGGTGCTGATCGTGCTGGACAACGCCCGTGACGCCGCGCAGGTGCGGCCGCTGCTGCCGGGCACCGCGTCGTGCCGGGTGGTCGTGACCAGCCGGGTGCGACTGCTCGGCCTGTCCGGGACCGACCTGGTGGACCTGGACGTGTTGGGGGACGCGGAGGCGCGGGAGCTGTTCGGCCGCATCGTCGGCCCGGAGCGCGTCGCGGCCGAGCCTGCCGCGACCGGTGACGTCATCCGGGCGTGTGCCGGGCTGCCGCTGGCCATCCGCATCGCGGCACACCGGCTGGTCGGCCGGACCGGCTGGACCATCCGCGGCCTGGCCGACCGGCTGGACGACGAGCGGCGCAGGCTGGACGAGCTGAGCGTCGGTGACCTGGCCGTCCGGGGGTCGTTCGCGGTCAGCTACCACAATCTGCCGGCGCCGCCGGGCCGGCACGATCCGCGTCGCTGTTTCCGGCTGCTCGGCCTGGCAGGGGCGGACGTGACGATCCCCGCGGTGTGCGCGCTCGTCGACGACTCGGTGGAGCGCGTGGAACGGGCCGTCGAGACGCTCGTGGACGCGAACCTGGTGCAGTATCAGGGATCGGACCGCTACCGGCTGCACGACCTGCTGCGCGTCTACGCCGCCGAGCGCGTCGCGACGGACGAACCACCGCAGGAGCGCACGGCGGCGCTGGGCCGGCTGCACGGCTGGTACCTGCGCACGGCCGCCAAGGCCACCCGGATGATGAACCCGGGCCGCCGGCACCCGGACGTCGACCTGGCCGAGGACCACCTGTCGCTGGATTTCGACACGTACGACCAGGCGCTGGCGTGGCTGGACTCGGAGCACGCCAACCTCGTGGCGACCGTGTTCCGGGCGGAGCCCACGGTCGCGTGGCAGCTGGCCATCGAGCTGTTCGACGTCTTCCAGCTGCGCGGTCACTTCGCGGACTGGATCGCCACGCACCGGGCGGCGATCGACGCGGCCCGGCGGCTGGGTGACCAGGCCGCGGAGGGCTGGCTGCTCAGCCACCTGTCGGTCGCGTTCGCCGACTCCGGCGACGCGGAGGCGTCGATCGACTGTCTGCGGCAGTCGCTGCGGATGGACAGGGCGACCGGGAACCGGCGCAGCGAGGCGGTGAACCTGACGAACCTGGGCTACGCGTACATCGTGCGGGAGGACTACGAACCGGCCATCGAGGTGCTGACCGAGGCGATGGCGGCCGGTGCCGACACCGGGCACGTCGGTGTGGAGGCGTCGGCGGCCAACAACATCGGCGACGCGCTGATGCATTTGGACCGGGTGGCCGAATCCGTGCCGTACTTCCGCCGGGCGCTCCAGGTCGCCCGGGACAACGGAATGCGGCAGGCCGAGGGGTACACGCTGACCGAACTGGCCGACGCCCAGTTCCGGCTGGGCAGTCCGCGGGCGGCCATCGACACGGCACGCGCGGCCCTCGGGGTGAACCGGGAGGTCGGGAACCGGCCCGAGGAGGCGAACACGCTGCGGGTGCTGGGCAGGGCGCTGCTGGCAGTCGGGGACGACCGTGCGGCCCGGGAGTGTCTGTCGCTGGCCGAGGCCATCCGGGTCGAACTTGATCTACCCGTGCCCGACTGAGGCAACACTGGTCCTGCTGCCGGCGCACGGCGAGGCGGACCGATGCTCAGCTGACGTAGCGTTGTCCCGTGGTCGGTGCACACGACATGGTCGACGCCGCACGGGTGTGGCTGGACAGCCTCGACGCGGCACAGCGCACCGCGGCGATCCTGCCGTGGCCGTCGCAGGACGAGCGACATCGCTGGTTCTACACGCCCACCGACCACGGTAGCCTGCCTCTGGCGGCGATGCGCCCGGCGCAGCAGCGGCTGGCGATGCGGTTGCTCGCCACCGGGCTGTCGGAGGCCGGCTACGTGACGGCCTCGACGATCATGGGCCTGGAGAACGTGCTCGACCGGACCGAGGGCTGGCAGGTCGACTGGGGCCGGGAACGCGGCCGTGACCCGCAGCTGTACTGGCT
>DASZXM010000100.1:0-3723 GCA_035546415.1 Pseudonocardiaceae bacterium | reverse complement strand
CGCGCGCCGAACACGGCGATCCCGGTCCACAGGCCGACGGCGAGCACCAGCACGGTCGCGGCGAGCAGCCCGGGGTTCACCCGCCGCCGGGTGCGCAACCACAGGTACCGCTGCGCGCCGACCAGGACGGCCAGCAGCGCCGCCAGCAGGACCAGTTCGACGATCGGCAGCGCGGCGACGTCGGAGTCGTCGTCGGCCAGGCGCGCCGCCTGCGCCTGGTAGACGGTGCTCGCGGCCGGCAGCAACTGGTCGTGCAGCAGTGCGGACGCCTCACGCAGGTAGGCGGCCGCAACGGGCATGCCGTCCCGGTTGTCGGCCTGTGCGGTGCTGATCAGGCTGGTGTAGACGGGAATCCGGGCGGCGATGACGCCCAGGGCGGTGCGCGGTCCGGTGGAGTCGGCGTTGAGCGCGGACAGCGCGGTCGTGACAGCGGTGATGTCCGCGTTGTACCGCTGGCGTTCGGCCGGCGTGGCGGACCCGTTGGCCAGGAACACGGTGGCGGCCGTGATGTCGGCGTCGGACAGCGACAGGTACAGCGTCCGCGCCGACGCGGACAGCGGCTCGGCCCGGGTGATCGCGTCGTCGACGGCGGCACTGCGGCTGGCCGCGCCGATAGCCGTGACCGCGCCGAACGCGATGCCGCACACCAGCACGGCGGCCGCCACCACCTGTAAGCGGACGGGGGTGCGGGCGAGCCGGCCCCGTGACGCGCCCTCGGGGCGGCGAGTCCCGACCAGTGTCAACGCAAGACCCCCCATGCCCGACGATCACGTCATCGTAAGGCGCCGGCCGGCTGTGTGGTGGTGGTTTGCCGAAGATCGTCAGCCTGCGCGCAGTCCGCCGTCCCCGGCCAGCGTGACCGGCGTCTGCCAGTAGCTGATGTCGCCGCAGGGGCCGGGTTCGGAGAACAGGACGGGCCGGAACCGCTGGGACACGTCCAGGATGGTCAGGCCGTCCTCGGTCGACGTGACGGACACGGTCACGTCCGCCGTCGGGTCGGCGGCCCGGTACTCGATGAACAGCGGGCGGTCGACCGACGACGCGGTGACCGACTGGCAGGTTCCGTCGGCGCACCCGCGAACCGTCGCCTGCGGGTGGATGTCGGTCCAGGCGGACACGGTGAGCAGCAGCACCGGGAAGGCCGGTATCTCCGGTTCGTGGCACACCCTCGGCGCGCAGCCGGCGAGCAGTTGGCCGCCCAGCAGGACGCCTGCCAGGACGGGTACCAGCGCGCGTAACGCGCCGCCGTTGTGTTGCATGCCGGTTCCCCCTGCGGCACAGTCGGCCGACATGAGCCCTGTGGACCTGCCCGACGGCCGCACGATCGACGTCACCGTCACCGGACCCGACGACGGTGTCCCGCTCATCTTCCACCACGGCACCCCCGCGTCCGGCGTCCAACTGGGTGCGTTCCGGCGCGCCGTGCACGGCAGGGGCCTGCGGCTGGTCACCTACTCCCGCCCCGGCTACGGCGACTCCACCCGGCAGCCGGGACGCACGGTCGCCTCGGTCGTCGACGACGTGGCCGCCCTGCTGGACCACCTGGGCGTGCACCGCTGCCTGACGGCGGGCTGGTCCGGTGGTGGTCCGCATGCGCTGGCGACCGCGGCGGGGCTGCCCGACCTGGTCGCAGGCGTCACGGTCATCGCCGGTGTCGCGCCTTACGACGCGACCGGCCTGGACTTCCTGGCCGGCATGGGCGAGGGCAACATCGAGGAATTCGGCCTGGCACTGCGCGGCGAGGCGGAGTTGCGGCCGTGGCTGGAGCGGGAGGCCGTCGGCCTGCGCCGGGGTGACGTGCCGGCGCTGCTGGCCGGCCTGGCGTCGCTGCTGCCGGACGTGGACCGGACGGCGCTCACCGACGAGTTCGGCGCCGACATGGCCGCGCACATGGCCGAGGGCCTGCGGGTCGGCGTGGACGGCTGGCTGGACGACGACCTGGCGTTCGTGCGCCCGTGGGGTTTCGCGCTGGACGACGTGACCGTGCCGTGCTTCCTCTGGCAGGGCAGCGTGGACCTGATGGTGCCGTTCGCGCACGGCCAGTGGCTGGCGCGGCACATCCCCGGTGTCACAGCGCACCTGGCGGACGGCGAGGGGCACCTGTCGATCGGCGTCGGCGCGGTCGACCGGATCGTCGTCGAGCTGGCGACGACCGTGGCCGGCGCGTGAACCGCCCCCGAGGACCGGCTTCTAGCGCGGCCGGCCGATCGTCGCCAGCTGGTCGAAGTTGGCCGCCACGGTGACGGCCAGCCGTTCCGGAGCCGCGCCCGCCGTGTCGCGCGCCGCCGCGTAGCACGCCAACGCCAGCTGTGCGGCCAGCGCCGCGTCGGACGGTGCGGCTCCGCGTTCGACCAGACCGTCCCGCATGGCCGCCGCGAAATCCATGAGCTTGCGCAGATTCCGGTCGTACAGCTCGGGTGTCCGCCGGATCAGCCGCTCGTGCGCCAGGTAGTGGTCCGGGTCCCGGGTCATGTCCCGGCACACCCCGACCACGACCGGCCGCAGCAGCGCGACGGCGGCCGCCAAATCGGCGGGCTGCTGCGTGCCGTTGGTCCGGCGCAGCGCCAGGTCCCACAGCCGCTGCTCGTCGGCGAACACGACTTCCTGTTTGTCACCGAAGTACCGGAAGAACGTCGAACGACCCACTTCGGCGCGGCCCGCGATGTCGGCGACGGTCACGTCGCCGAAACCGCGGGCCGCGAACAGTTCATAGGCTGCTTCGACAATTCGTTCCCTGGCACGTTGCCGTTTGCGTTCCCGCAATGACGGACTGTTGTTCATGCCAATGTCGGTATCAGTACCAGTGGGCGCGGCCGCCGATCCGCCGGCCGGTGCCGCCTGCCACCGCCAGTACGACGCCGACCACGGCGAGGATGATGCCGATGGTCCACAGCACCGGAATTCCCACGATGAATCCGATGACCAGTAAGATGACGCCGAGCACGATCATTGCCGTCACTCCTTCTTGAAAATCAGCACTGCGGAAGGAATGACCAGTCTCCGCCGTTCTCAAACGCGGGATTTCCGTTTCCGTCTGCGCAGGCGCCGGACCAGCATCAGGGCCAGCGGCACCCAGAACGGCACCGGCGCCCGGCGCACGATCCAGGGCAGCATGACCAGCAGTCGCAGCACCGGCGCGGGCACCCTGTCCTGTAGGGAATCCCACCGCCGGCCCAGTTCGGCGGCCGTCCGCCGCCACCGGCGGCCCGAAGCGGTGTCGGTCCTCGTCACATCACGAGGGTGCCCGATCGGACGGTGGTTCAACCATCAACCGATGCGTGCCACGCCGCCGTAGCCCAGCGGGTAGGCCGTGCTGGCCCGGTCGTCACCCTCGTCCGGATGCCAGTCCGGCAGCAGCGTCAGGCCGGGCTCCACCAGGCGCATTCCATTGAACCAGGGGAGAATCGCGGCCCGGTCCCGCACGTGCACGTGCTCGCCCGCCGCCGCGTACGCGGCCCGCAGGCGTGCCACCTCGGCCTTCAGATCGTCGTCGGCCGGTTCGTCGGTCAGCGTCGAGATGGCCAGCAGACTGCCCGGTGCCAACCGGTCGCGGTACGTGGCGATCATGCCGGCCGGGTCGTCGGCGTCGGCGATGAACAGCAGCACGCCGACGACGAGCAGGCCGATCGGCCGGTCGAAGTCCAGCAGCCGTCGGGTTTCCGGATCGTCCAGAATGGCCAGTGGGTCCCGGATGTCGGCCTGCAGGATCGTGGCGTTCGGGTT
>DASZXM010000099.1:0-12672 GCA_035546415.1 Pseudonocardiaceae bacterium | reverse complement strand
CTCGCCCCGCGCCGCGCTCCCTCCGTCGAGCCGCCGCGCTCCCGCCGTCACGGCCTCGGCGTTCCCGCCGCAGCCGTGTCAGCGCTGCTGATGGCCAGCGCCCCGGCGCAGGCCGTCGACCAGAATGGCGACAATGCGCCTGCTGTGCTCGGGCCCTCGGCCGGGCACGGGTTGGCACAGTTGGGCGATCGCGTACAGCAGATCCTCCGCGCCGACGTCACCACGGATCGCGCCGCTGCCGGCCGCGGCGTCGAGCAGCGAGGCGAGCGTCGGGCTGAGCCGCTGCATGAAGTAGCCGGGCAGCCCCTCGAACGCCGGATCGCCCGAATGCAGCGCCGACGCAAGCCCACGCTTGGTGCCGAGCAACTCGGTGAACCGGTCGATCCACTTCGTGAGCGCGTCCACAGGCTCATAAGCGGCGCTCAACGCGGGCCCGGCATCGGCGACGACATCGATCCCGCTCTGCACCACAGCCTTGACCAGGTCCGCGCGCTGCGGAAAGTGCCGGTACAAGGTGCCGACCCCGACACCCGCCAGGTCGGTGATCTCCTTCGCCGGCGCGTCCACCCCCGAGGTGGCGAACACGGTCCGCGCAGCCTCGACCAACGCGTCGACGTTGCGTTGCGCATCGGCGCGCCGTCGACGCGTCACCGGCTCACGGACGCCCACGGCCGGGGCGTCCACCTGTGTCCTGTCCGGGCTCACCGCACCACCTCACTTGCCCACTTGCGTAACCGGAAAGCCTTTCCGTATAGTTCCGGAATAGCCTTCCGTTTAGCGACAGCGTACGGCACCCGAGGGGCGCCGACCAGCACGTCAGGAGAAGAAATGCAGTACCGCGCACTCGGCCGCACCGGCATCAAGGTCAGCCCGTACGCCCTGGGCACCCTGATGTTCGCCACCTCGATCGGCAACCCCGCCCCCGAGGACTCGGCCCGCATCATCCACAAAGCCCTGGACGCCGGTATCAACGTCATCGACACTGCCGACTCCTACGGCGACTCCGAGGAGGTCGTGGGCAAGGCATTGCAGGGCCGACGGGACGAGGTCGTCCTCGCCACCAAGTTCGGCCGCCCCACCGGCCAGGACCCCAACGAGCAGGGCGCGTCCCGACGCCGCATCGTCACGGCGGTGGAGAACTCGCTGCGCCGCCTCCGAACCGACCACATCGACCTCTACCAACTCCACCTCCCCGACCCCGCGACCGACCTGGAGGAGACCCTGGCCGCGCTGACCGACCTGATCCACAGCGGCAAGGTCCGCGCGATCGGCGCATCCCACACAGTGGCCTCGGACATCGTCGAGGCACAGTGGATCGCCGAACGACGCGGCCTGTCCCGGTTCCACACGGAGCAACCGGTCTACTCGATCCTCAACCGCGGCATCGAACGCGAGATTCTGCCAACGGCACAACGTTTCGGCATGGGCATCCTGGTCTGGGGCCCGCTCGGCCAGGGCCTGCTGACCGGCCGCGTACGCAAGAACCACCACAACGACCTACGCCGCGCGAACCTGGTCCGACACCTCACCGACGAACGCAGGCTCGCCATCGTCGAACAACTCGTCCCACTAGCAGCCGAAGCGGGCCTGCCGATGACCCACCTCGCGATGGCCTTCACCATCGCCCACCCTGGCGTCACCAGCGCACTCATCGGCGCCCGCACCATGGACCACCTGGACGACCTGCTGGCCGGCCTGGACGTCTCCCTGAGCGACGACATCCTCGACCGCATCGACGCCATCGTCCCGCCCGGTACCGACATCGGCACCCTGGACCAGACCTACAAGCCACCGGCCCTGACGCACCCGAATCTCCGCCGACGCCCTCTCCCCGAACGCTCCGCAGCCTGACCACGCCCGGCGCCGGCGCGCCGCCCGCGCCAGACCGTGCCCGCACCGCGCTCCGCCGTGCCACGCCGCCCGCACCGCGCTCTGCCCGTGCCCCACACCGCCCGTCCTCGCGCCCGCGCCGCCCGCGAGACCACGCCCGCCCGCTAACCACGCCCGCCGGCGACCCTCTGCGTTGCCCGTCAGGCCCCGGCGTGGCGTCAAGCGGGCCGGCCGGCCGACACCAACCCGGTCTCGTACGCGACGATCACCAACTGTGCCCGGTCACGCGCCTGCAACTTGGACAGTAACCGGCCGATGTGGGTCTTCACGGTGGCCATGGTCAGGTGAAGGTGGTCGCACACCTCCGCATTGGACATCCCCTTCGCGATCAGTAACAGCACCTCCTTCTCCCGGTCGGTGATCCCGTCCAACGCCCGAGCCGGACTCCGCGCGGGCTCCGGCCGCCGCGCGAACTCAGCGATCAACCGCCTGGTCACGGTCGGCGCCAACAGCCCCTCACCACCGGCCACCACCCTGATGGCATTCAACAACTCGGCCGGCGGTGTGTCCTTCAGCAGGAACCCGCTCGCACCCGACCGCAAGGCCGCGTACACGTAGTTGTCCAGATCGAACGTGGTCAACATCAGCACGCGAACGGTCTCGGCCAACTCCGGATCCGCACAGATCCGCCGCGTCGCCTCGATCCCGTCCAACTCAGGCATCCGCACGTCCATCAACACGACATCAGGCCGCTCCCGCCGAGCCACCTCGACAGCGGCCACACCATCACCGGCCTCACCAACAACGGCGAACCCAGCAGCGGAGTCGATCAACACCCGAAAACTACCGCGCAACAACGCCTGATCATCCGCAATCACCACCCGAATCTCACCCACGCCCCACCCCACCCACGTTGCCCGCCTCACCCACGCCCGCCTCAGCCACGCCCGCCTCAGCCACGCCCGCCTCAGCCACGTCGCCCACCTCAGCCACGTCGCCCACACCGCCACCAACCCTGCCCAGTTCGCCGCCCCCGCCGAGACCGCAGTCGGCCCCACCACCTTTGCCGACGACCTCGCCCAGGTCGTCACCTGCCCGGCCCAGGTTGCCGCTCACTCCATTCAAATCCCCGGAGCCGTTGTCGTCTCCGAGCCCTGTCCGTCGATCCGAGGCCCTCTCGGCCACATCGGCGGACGCTGTCTCGCCTCCGGTGTTGAACGGCAGCGTCGCTTTCACCGCGAAGCCGCCGCCTGAGCGAGGGCCCGCGCTGAACGTGCCGGCGTAGGTCAGCACGCGTTCGCGCATTCCGATCAACCCATGGCCGGGTGTGCCTGGCCCGCTCGGCTGCCGAACCGCGCCGTCGTCCGTCACCTCGATGCGCACTTGGCCGTCGGCGACGTGCACGGTGACCTCGCAGTTCGCCGGGGCCGCGTGTTTGACCACGTTCGTCACCGCCTCCTGCACGATCCGGTATGCCGCCAGCCCGACCGCCTCCGGTAGGGCGTCGGCCTCGCGGACGTCCAGGCTCACCGTCACGCCCGCGCTCGCGGCCCGGCTGGCCAAGTCGCCGAGGTCGGCGATGTTCGGCGGGGGAGCGAGGTCTCCGGTCGGCTCGTCCTCGGACCGCAGTACTCCCAGCATCCGGCGCAGCTCGGCCAGCCCATCCCGGCTGGCCGCTTCGATCACCTGTAAGGCATCGCGCGCCTCCTCTGGGCGTTGCTCTACGACATGATTGGCGACCGCGGCCTTGATCGTGATCAGACTCATGCTGTGTGCGACGACGTCATGCAGTTCACGCGCGATCCGCAACCGCTCCTCCGCGACCGCCTGCCGTTCCCGGCGCAGCATGTTCGCCTCGACCCGGCCGCGTCTCTCCTGCACCGCCACGCCGATCGCCGCGCAGGCGATGAGCACTGCCCAACTGAACCCGATCTCCCCAAGAGTCTCCGGCCCTGGCGACAACAGGGGAACCAAGGCGACGACCAACGCGATCGCGAGATCGCTGATTCCCCGTCGCCGTGGCTCTTGCTCCACTACCACATAGAGCGCGAGCCCGAGATCCAGCGCCACCACCCACGGTGCACCGAACAGAATCGCCACCGCGCACGCGACGAGCCCACCCCGAAACGCCGCGACCGGCCAGAACCGTCGCAGCACCACGGGCAGGCCAGCCGCCACCAGAACCAAGGCGACCAGCCAGACGGGCGCGATCGCCGGCGGCCGCCACGCCCCGGCCACGAGGTTGCCCAGCCCGAACACGAGCAGGGCGAGCATGACGACCACGTCGAGCATCAATACATGGACAGGACCGACCCGGCGGGCAGGGATCGCCAGCTCCCTGTCCGCCGCCCGTTCGCGGTCCGAATTGCCCATGCCACGAACCATAACCATTTTGTGTGCGCTGCGCATCGGACCCAGGGCCGTCATACCCAGGTCTGACATGGGGCACATCCGTCGCTTCTCGTCCGACCACGGTCGGAGCGGAATGTTCGGCTCCTGCTCCGATGCGCGGACCGGCGGATTCGGGAATCGTGGACGCCATGATCGAAGTCAACGAACTGTCCAAACGCTACCGCGACACGCTCGCCGTCGACCGGCTTTCCTTTGTGGTGAAGCCGGGCCTGGTGACCGGTTTCCTCGGTCCCAACGGCGCGGGCAAGTCCACGACCATGCGCGCGATCCTTGGTCTCGACGCGCCCACGTCCGGTGAGGCACTCGTCGATGGCCACCACTATGCCACAATACGACGTCCGCTGCACGAAGTCGGCGCGTTATTAGATGCCAACGCCGTACACGGCGGCCGTACCGCGTTCAGCCATCTGTACTGCCTCGCACGCGCCAATCGCATCGGCAAAGCCAGGGTCGAAACAGTGCTCGACCAGGTCGGGTTGGGCAGCGTCGGCGGCAAACGTATCAAGGGATTCTCTCTCGGCATGAAGCAACGCCTCGGCGTTGCCGGTGCCCTGTTGGGGGATCCCGGTGTGCTGCTGTTCGACGAGCCCGTCAACGGTCTGGACCCGGAAGGTATCCACTGGATCCGTGGGCTGCTCCGCTCCTTGGCCGGCGAAGGCCGCACGGTTCTGGTGTCCAGCCACCTGATGAGCGAGATGGCGCTGACCGCCGACCATGTCCTCATCGTGGGCCGGGGCCGGCTGATCGCGGAATCGTCCATGGCCGACCTGGTCGGTCGGTTCCGCCGTGACGTCCTGGTCCGCACGCCGGCGCCGGAGGAGTTCACGCGCATCGTCGAGGCGGCAGGCGCCCAGGTGCGGGTCGAGCTCGGCGGGGGTCTGGCCGTCACCGGACTCGACCCGGGCCGGATCAGTGAACTGGCTCTGCACAAAGGAATTCTCCTGCACGAACTGACGACGCGCAGCGCTTCACTGGAGGACGCGTACCTCCAGATCACCGACGCCAGCGTCCGCTACCGCGCCACCACCGCCACTGCCCACAACCCTGCCGCCCGCAACTCCGCCGCCCACAACGCTGCCGCACACAAGGTCGCCACCCGCAACACTGCCGCAAACAACGCCGCCGCCCACAACAGCGCCGTCCACAACAGCGCCGTCCCACACAACGCCACCGCCCGCACTGCCCCCGACACGACGAAACCGGAGATCACTCGATGAACGACATCATTGCCGGCGAATGGGCCAAGATACGTTCGCTTCGCTCCACCTATTACTTACTCGGCGCCGCGCTGCTCGCGATCGTCGTCGGTGCGGTTCTGTCGTTTCTGATCGTCACCTCGTGGGACGACTCGTCGGCGACGGACAAGGCCCATTTCCCTGGCGCCGACGCCAGTATCGTGGTGCTGCCGTTCGTGCTGTGCGTCGTCGCGGCCTTCGGCGGCCTGGCCATCACGGGCGAGTATGGCAGCGGCATGATGCGCACCAGCCTGGTCGCAGTGCCGCAACGCCGAGCCTTGTTGTGGGGCAAGGCCACCGTGGTCGCTGCCGTGGCGTTCGTGCTCGGTCAGGTGGTCTCGTTCGGCATCACGCTGATCGAGTTGCCGATCGTCGGTGACCGGCCTGCTCCGATCAACCCGTGGCCCCACGGGCTGGCGTCGGCAGCCGCACCCGCGTTCGCCTCGGGCCTGTTGGTGGCCATGGTGACCTTGGTCGCGCTCGGGCTTGGCGCAGTGATCCGCTCGACGGCCGGCATGTTGGTCTCGATGATCACGCTGTTGTACGTGCTTCCCTCGGTTGTGGCGTTCCTGCCGTCGCCGTGGGACGTGCGAGTCGCCGCTGTGTTGCCGTTGAACCTGGCCACCGCCCTGGCCAACAGCGCTGCCACGACCAACTCACCGCTGTCCCCGACGGGGGCCGCGCTGCTGATGGTCGGCTATGTCGCCGTCGCTTTGGGCGCGGGCTCCTGCGTGATGAGGACCCGAGACGCCTGACACCCACCCATCAACCGAAAGGCTGGACTCCTGTGAACCTCATCGACTCGACCCGACACACCCGCCGCCAGATGCTGATCGGCACAGTGGGCGCGGCCGGCGTGGCCGTGCTCGGCAGTGGCGCCCAGGCCTCCGCATCGTCTGCCCCGGCGGCGGGCGACCCCGCACCGAGACCGGTCGGTTTCACGCTGCCTGCTCCGACCGGTGTCTTCCCCGTCGGTGTCGTCGAGGTGCACCTGCGCCAGCCGGGCCGGGCCGATCCATGGGTGCCGTCGGTGACCAGGGAGCTGATGATCAGCATCTGGTACCCGGCCCGGCCGTCCGGCGACACTGGGCATGCGCCATACCTGCCGCCGCCACTGGCCGGCTACTACCGCGACAACCCGCCCGTCGGCCTGCCTGCGGCCGTCATCGACTGGGCAGCGGCAGCCACTCATGCGAAGCCTCGTGTCGATGTTCTGCCGCGTGCCGGTGGCTATCCGGTCGTGCTGTACTCGCCGGGCGGAGGCAACTCGCGTGCGTTCGGCACCATCCTGGTGCAGGAGTTGGCCAGTCGTGGTTGTGTCGTGGTGACCGTCGACCATACCCATGAGACGGCCGTGGCCTTTCCTGACCGACGGCTGGAAGTCGATGCGATCCCGGCGAACCCGCCGGACATCAACGCGGCCAAGCAGCTCTACATGGACTCCCGCGAGGCGGACGTCCTGTTCGTGCTCGACCAGCTGGAGGTCATCGCTGACGGTGGAAACCCTGATGTGGACGGCACTTCGTTGCCCGCCGGGCTCGCCGGGTCGCTGAACCTGGCCGCCGTGGGCATGTTCGGTCACTCCGCGGGCGGTGTGACCGCGTCCCGCGCGGTTCGTGATGACGACCGATTGATCGCCGGCATCAACATGGAAGGGTTCTTCGAGTTCGGTGAGAACCATCCGGAACTCGGCGAGCACGACCCATTCCTACTCATGGGCGCACGGTCCGACCCGAGCTACCCGCCCCTGCTCGGTAAGCCGCGCACCCACCGCACCGATCCGCTGTGGCAGGAGTTCTGGTCGCACTGCACCGGTTACCGGTTGGATCTGAACATCCCGGCCGGCCGCCACTACACCTACACCGACCTGCAATGGTGGTTACCACAGTTGGCCACGCCGCTCGGTATGGCCGACGATCAGGTGGCCGGCTTGATCGGCACCGTCGAACCTCGGCGGACCGTCGCCGCCGAAGCCACCTACGTCGCGGCGTTCTTCGAGCAGACTCTTCGGCATCGGCCGCAACGCGTGCTGACAGGGCCGTCACCGTGGTTCCCGCAGGTTCGGTTCATCGGTTGACAGCGGCGACTTGAGCGCAGTGTCAACTAGGGCTAACGTTAGCGTTCGCTGACAGAATGGAGTAACTTCGTGACCACCTACACCGACGAGATGATGCGCGACCGTCTCGGCAAGGTCGCCTCGTACACGCTGGTCATCCTGCGTCGGACCGACAAGTACGGGGCGGAGGGAACGGATCGCATCATCTGGGAGCACGGGCGACGCAACATGGAGTTGCAAGCCGACGGCGCGCTGCCGATCGTCTGTCCGGTCGGTGACGAGACCGGTCTGGCCGGGATCGGGATCTTCGTCGACGGGCCGGACGAGGTTCGGAAGATCCTCGACGGCGACCCGGCGATCCAGGCCGGCGTCCTCAGCTACAGCGTGCACCCCTGCCGGGGCTTCCCCGGATCCGCCCTGCCCGATGCCTGAACGGGGTCGCTGGGCCGGGGCCGCCCGTCGCGCTCGCGGGCATGGCGGGTCTGCGGCGACAGGACTGATCGCGAGGCTTCTGGCGCGGGCTCAGCCGTGGCGAGCCGGCGGCGCCGGGCTGATTCGTCGACTGGGCTGATGCGAGAGTCGGGCTGATCGGGAGCCGGGCTGATTCGGGAGCCTTTCGGCGTGGGTTGTCGACCGTTCGGCGTGGTGGTGGCGCCGGGATCGGTGGCGACGCTGGGCTGATGGCGGCTGGGATCTGTGGTGGCGGTTGGGTCAGAACTGCGGGGGTCGGCGGCCTACAAGGTGGAAGACGCGGCTGAGTTGGCGGTATGGGTCGCGGCGGCTGGCTTCTAGTTCGACCGCGGCCGTGGCCGCCACCTGTTGCTCGTCCGTGGGGTCCAGTTCGGCTCCGCTGAACTCCAGCCAGTCGATGAACAGCCATACCCCGTACCAGGCCTGCGGTTCCACGCCACGGGCGGCGATCAGGTCGCTGAGTTCGGCCGCCGTGTCGGCGCGGCCGGCCAGTCCCAGTACGCCGATCTCGTGGCGGCTGTCGAACGCCGCCAGCGCGTCCTCCCACCGTCGCTCCAGGGCCGGACGCACCGCACCCGCGTTGGCGTTGCCCGTCATGATCGACACGATCCCGCCGGGCGCGGTGCAGCGGCACAGTTGGTCGACGAACGGCTCGGGGTTCTCCAGGTAGCCGAGCACACCGTGGCACAGGACGCCGGCGAAACGGCGGCCTTGCACTGCTTCCTCGGCGTGTTCGCCGTCGGCTTCCAGGAACGTCACTCGCTGCTGGACTTCGTCGGGGAGGCGACTCAGCCGCTGGCGGGCCTTGTCCAGCATGGCGGGGGACGAGTCCAGCAGTGTCACGTCATAGCCGGCCTGCGCCAGCGGGAACGACTGATGGCCCGCTCCGCCGCCCACGTCGAGCACCGCGGCCGGCGTCGGCGGGAGATGGGCCAGGAGGTGCTGGTGCATCACGTACGTGCGCACCCGACCTTTCACGGTGGCGTAAGCCTCATCGGCAAAGTGGTCGGCCAGGCCGGCCCAGATGTCATCGCCCACCACCCCACCGTAGCAGTATCTAGTTAGTAACTAGTAACTTGGCCGGTGTGGCTGCGCGTATGAGCGGACCGGAGCGGCGTTCCCAGGTGTTGGGGATCGCTGCCGTCGAGTTCGCCAACCATGGACTGCACGGTGCGTCGACCGAGGCGATCGCGCGCGAGGCCGGTATCACCCAGGCCTACGTGTTCCGCATGTTCGGCACGAAGAAGGCGCTGTTCCTGGAGTTGGTCGCGGCGGCGTTCGACCGGTTCAGCGACGGCATGGCGGATGCTGCGCAGGGTGTCGGGGGCTTGGACGCGTTGCGGCGGATGGGGCAGCAGTACTACGAGTCGCTGGCCGACCGGACCACGCTCATGTTGCAGTTGCAGGGTTTCGCTGCCTGCGGCGACGATGAGGTGCGCGATTGGGTCCGGGCTTGTGTGGCGCACATGTGGGACACGGTCGGCGCCACCGGGTTGGACCCGGTGACGCTGAAGTCGTTCCTCGCCTTCGGCATGCTGCTCAACAACGCGGCCGCTCTGGACGTCGCCGACCTGGACGAGCCGTGGGCCGATGGGGTGCGCACCCGTATCCACGCCGGGCTGTTCGAGCACATCACCACCGACACGAACCGCCCGGACGACCGCCAAACCGACGGCCAAGGCGCCGGCAAGGTCGACGGCAAGGTCGCCGGCAAGGTCGACCGCCCGAACGACCGCCAAGGCGACAGCTAGAGCGACGGTCAGGCGACGGCGAGGGCGACGGCAAGGTCGACCGCCAAGGCGACGGCGAGGGCGACGGCCAGGACGACCGCCAAAGCGACCGCCAAAGCGACCGCCAAAGCGACCGCCGGTCGTGATCGGCCGTCTGCGTCCTCCCGGACAGGCACTGCGGCGGCACCACACCCGCACCGCACCAGCGCTACGCCCGCACCGCACCCGCGCTGCACCCGCGCTACATCCACACACTGTGCCGGCACTGCATCGGCGACATGTCCAATTCGGTAGCGAGTCAAATCCGCAACAGGGGGTCGATCGTGGTCGGATGCGCCTCAAGGCGGGGGATAACTTGACTCATTCCAGACAAGGGCCCTATGGTCGTGCTGTTATGTCCGACTTCGAGGCGCAGTTGCGGGCGGCGTCGTTGCGTGTGACCCAGCCGCGGCTGGCGGTGCTCGCCGCGTTGCGCGACCACCCGCACATCGACACCCAGGCCGTGATGGCCTTGGTGGGTGTCGATCACCCCACCGTGTCCCACCAGGCGATCTACGACGTGTTGCGAGCGCTCACCGATGCCGGCCTGGTGCGGCGCATCCAGCCTGCCGGCGCCACCGCGCGCTACGAGTGCCGGGTGGGGGACAACCATCACCACGTCGTGTGCCGCTCCTGCGGTGCCATCGCGGACGTCGACTGCGCCGTCGGCCATGCGCCGTGTCTCACCGCCTCCGACGACCACGGTTACGCGCTCGACGAGGCGGAGGTCGTCTACTGGGGCATCTGCCCCGACTGCGCGGCCGAAAGCACCACCCAATGATCCGCAGCTCGGAAGGAAACACATGAGCGACCCCAGGACAACGCCCCCCTCCAGCGCGCAGGGCGTGGACCAGAAGGCGGCGGCCGGCTGCCCGGTCGCGCACGACTCGGTGACCGCGAACGGCAGCGAGAGCGAGAACCCCGCAATCGACTCGCCGACCCCCAAGACGAGCGGCCGTCCCCGCACCAACCGGGACTGGTGGCCCAACCAGCTCGATCTCTCGGTGTTGCGCGCACATTCGTCCAAGAGCAACCCGCTGGGCCCGAACTTCAGCTATGCCAAGGAATTCGCCAAACTCGACGTGGAGGCCCTGAAGCGGGACGTCGTCGAGGTGCTCACCACGTCACAGGACTGGTGGCCGGCCGACTTCGGCCACTACGGCGGTCTGATGATCCGGATGAGCTGGCACTCCGCCGGCACCTACCGCATCCACGACGGACGCGGCGGCGCCGGTGACGGCGCCCAGCGTTTCGCGCCGCTCAACAGCTGGCCGGACAACGCCAACCTGGACAAGGCGCGGCGTCTGCTGTGGCCGGTCAAGCAGAAGTACGGCCAGAAGATCTCGTGGGCCGACCTGTTGGTGCTCGCCGGCAACGTGGCCATGGAGTCGATGGGCTTCCAGACGTTCGGCTTCGGTTTCGGGCGCGAGGACATCTGGGAGCCGGAGGAGATCTTCTGGGGCCCGGAGGACGCCTGGCTCGGTGACGAGCGCTACGTCACCGACTCGGCGATGGTGCCCGAACTCGGCGCGACCGAGATGGGCCTCATCTACGTCAACCCGGAGGGGCCGCGGGGTAGCGGCGACTTCATGGCCGCGGGCCATTTCATCCGGGAGACCTTCCGCCGGATGGCGATGAACGACGAGGAGACCGTGGCCCTCATCGCCGGTGGCCACACGTTCGGCAAGACCCACGGTGCCGGCGTGGCCGACGACCACGTCGGTGCGGAGCCGGAGGGCGCCCCGCTGGAGGCACAGGGCCTGGGGTGGCTGTCCAGCTACGGCAGCGGCAAGGGCGCCGACACGATCACCAGTGGCATCGAGGTGACGTGGACCGACCGGCCGACGCAGTGGAGCAACCGGTTCTTCGAGATCCTCTTCGGCTACGAGTGGGAACTGACCACCAGCCCGGGCGGCGCCAAGCAGTACGTCGCCAAGGACGCCCCGGAGATCATTCCGGACCCGTTCGACCCGAACAAGAAGCACCGGCCGACGATGCTCACGACCGACCTGGCGCTGCGCTTCGACCCGACGTACGGGCCGATCTCCCGCCGGTTCCTGGAGCACCCGGACGAGTTCGCGCTGGCGTTCGCGAAGGCCTGGTACAAACTGCTGCACCGCGACATGGGCCCGGTCAGCCGGTTCCTGGGACCGTGGGTCCCCGAACCGCAGCTGTGGCAGGACCCGGTGCCGGCCGTCGACCACGAGCTGGTCGGTGACGCCGACGTCGCGGCCCTGAAGGCGAAGATCCTCGAGTCCGGTCTGACGACCGCGCAGCTGGTCACGACCGCGTGGGCGTCCGCGGCGAGCTTCCGGTCCACCGACAAGCGCGGTGGCGCCAACGGTGCCCGCATCCGCCTCGAACCGCAGCGCAGCTGGGAGGTCAACCAGCCCGAGCAGCTCGGGACGGTTCTGGAGCGGCTGGAGGGCATCCAGCGGGAGTTCAACGAGGCAGGCGGCGCGCGGATCTCGCTCGCCGACCTGATCGTGCTGGCCGGTTCGGCCGCCGTCGAGAAGGCGGCGCGGGACGCGGGCGTCGAGGTGACCGTGCCGTTCCACCCGGGTCGCACCGACGCCACCCAGGAGCAGACCGACGTCGAGTCGTTCGCGGTGCTCGAACCGCGCGCCGACGGGTTCCGCAACTACCTGCGGGACGGCGAGAAGCTCCAGCCGGAGGTGTTGCTGGTCGACCGCGCGTACATGCTCAACCTGACCGCGCCGGAGATGACCGTCCTGGTCGGCGGCCTGCGTTCCCTCGGGGCGAACGTCGGTGGCAGCGGGCACGGCGTCCTCACCGACCGGCCCGGCGTGCTCACCAACGACTTCTTCACCAACCTGCTCGCGCCGGGCACCCGGTGGCGGGCGTCGGAGTCGGAGGAGCACGTGTACGAGATCCGGGA
>DASZXM010000098.1:0-6479 GCA_035546415.1 Pseudonocardiaceae bacterium | reverse complement strand
CCACTGCCGACCGTCCTCCCGTTCCCGCACCGCTCCCGCTAGTAGCGTGCACCACGCGCTGTCGCGACGCCGTCGGGTGTGGCGGTGACCACCGGTTCGGGAGCGGGTTCGCGCAGGTCGGCGCACACATCGACGGCCGCTGGTCGCCGGCCGGCGTGCCGGGTGGCGAATGCGCGAACAGCCGATGGCGTCCCGTTGAACCGATCATGCGGATCGGTCGTCGTAGGAAGTCAAGGATCACCCAAGCGTCCGTCGCCCGTTGACCGAATTGATCTCGGCCATCGACCATCCGAAGGGACGTCGGCGACGTATCACTTCTCGACGGGCAACTGTGGACGGCACCACGGTCACCGTCGGGTCACGTCGACGCCATGTGGGTGTGCGGTGCTGGAAGTATCGCTGCGGCACATCACCGCGGTCGGGGAAGGAGCGCTGATGTCGTCGATCGGTCAGCCTGCCTACCGGGGCGGTTTCCTGGCCGCCCTGGTCCGGGCCGGTGCGCCGGTGATCGCGGAGGTGCCCGCCGACCTGCCCGACGAGGCCGTCGACCCCACCCCGTTACCCGGCTGGCAGCGGATCTCCATGATGGCCGGCAGCCACGGCGCCGGGGACACCGACAGCCTCCTGCTGCGTGCCTGCCGGTACGTGGTGCTCGTCCCGCTGGCCTACCGCATCGTGATCATCCCGGTGCTGCTGCTGTCCGTCCTCACCGCTGGCGCCGGTGGCGTCGTTCCCGGAGTGGTGCTCGCCGCGCTCGCCGTGGTGCTCAACGTCTTCGCGCTCGTGCTCGTGCTGCGCATCCGCGGCTTCCGGGACTCGGTGGCCAGAATCCTGCTCACCGCGGACCTGGCCGTCGCGTTCGGCCTGAACCTGGGCGCCAGCCTGCTGGTCGGCGGTCCCGGTTACGTCGAGGTCAGCCACATGACGTGGGCGTACCTGATCGGTTCGGTGTCGCTGCTGACGCTGAGCAGGGGTGTGCCGGCCGGCGTCGGGCTCATCCTCGCGGCGGTGCCGTTGCACCTGGTCATGACGATGATCGGCGACCACTCGACGACGCCGTACGCGGCGATGCTCAACGACGTCGTCATGCTGCTGCCCGCGCTGGTCACGGCGCTGGTCGTGTTGATCCTGATCGGCATGGGCACGCGGCTGGCGCTGGGCGTGGGCATCAAGCGCGGTGCGCGTACCGAACACGTCCGGTCGCAGCGCACCCTGCACGACACGGTGTTGCAGACACTGGAGGCGATGGCGCTGCGACCCGTCACCCAACCCGCCGACCTGAACGGCGCGCTGTCCCAGTTGGCCGAGTTGCGCGGCATCGCGCGGGCGCAGGCGTTGCAGCTGCGGCGGGAGCTGGTCGCGGACACGCCGCCGGGCGGTGTCGGCTCCGGTCTGGGAGCCGGGCTGGGACCCGGCCTCGGGCTGGGTGAGGAACTGGCCTCGGTGGCGGCGGAAATGGCCCGGGAAGGCCTGCGCGCGAGGCTCGTGTTCACCGACGTGGACGACGGCCTGCTGTCCGAGGTGCGGCGGCGGGCGGTGCGCGACGCGGTCCGGGAAGCCATGCGCAACACCATGAAGCACGCCGGCACCGACGAGGTCGTGCTGCGTGTGGAACAGCGGGACGGAGGTATCGCGGTCATCGCACGCGACCACGGTACCGGCTTCAGTGAGGCGGACCGGCCGGCCGGTTTCGGCATCAGCAACTCGATCACGGCCAGGTTGGCCGATGTCGGTGGGAGTTCGAGGGTGGAGTCCGAACCGGGCAGGGGGACCAGGGTGACGCTGTGGGTGCCGCTGTGAAGCGACTCGCGTTGCTGGTGGCGGTGGTTCTGTGTGGTGGTGGTTTCTGGTGGGCTCCGGTCGCGGTGGCGGCCGGGTGCAGTGCGCCGAAAGGGGTCTACACGGGGGCCACACCGTGGGCGCAGAAGCTGGTCGACGCACCGCGGATCTGGCCGTTGACGACGGGTTCCGGTGTGCTCGTCGCGGTGGTCGGCACGGGCGTGGACGCGGCCAACGCGCAGTTCGCACCCGGCCAGGTGTTGCCGGAGATCAACCTGCTTCCCGGCGGAGGCGGCGGCCCGGCGGACTGTGACGGGCGCGGGACGTTCGCCGCCGGCATCGTCGCGGCACAGCAGAACCCGAACACGACGTTCGCCGGTGTCGCGCCCGGTGCGCACATCCTGCCGATCAGGTACACACAGTCCACTTCGGACAGTGCGGCGAGCGGTGATCCGAACGCGCTGGCCACGGCGATCCAGCGTGCGGTGTCGGCCGATGCCCGGGTGATCCTGGTGGTGGTACCCGCCGGAACGGACTCGCCCGCGCTGCGATCGGCGGTCGACCAGGCACGGTCGGCGGGGGACGTCGTCGTGTCACCGGCGGCGGCCGGACAACCAGGAGCGGTGACGTACCCGACGGCCACGCAGCACGTGGTGAGCGTGGGCGCGGTGAACCGGTCCGGGACGGCGGTGCAGACGGAATCCGGTGACGTGGACGTGGCCGCGCCCGGCACGGACCTGGTGAGCACGTCGGCCGGCGCCGGCGGGAAGGTCGGCCTGATGTGGCCGGTGCAGGACCCGTCGTTCGCATCGGCGTATGTGGCCGGGACGGTCGCGTTGGTGCGGTCGTACCAGCCGTCCCTGACGCCGGACCAGGTGTTGAACCGGTTGACGTTGACGGCCAGCCGCGGTGGTGGGAACGGGTCGGACCCGAAGGTCGGGTGGGGTGTGGTGGACGCGTACGCGGCGGTGACGGCGCAGTTGCCGGCGGACGTGGCCGGGCCCGGGGTGAAGGTGAGTGTGGGGAAGGCGAAGGCGGTGGTGCCGGCGGCGGCTCCGGCCGGGGATCGGGTGCCCTACTGGTGGGCCGGCGTGATCGGCTTGTCGGGGGTCGCGGTGGCCGGGGTGGTGGTGTTCGGAGCGGTGACCGTGCGGCGGGGGCGAGCGCGGCGGTGGCGGCCCACGACTCGGTGACGGTGTGGTGGGTGTCGGGTGCGGGCGCGGCGGCGCCTGCGGTTCGGTGGGGTCGGGTGCGGTGCGGCCTGCGACGCGGTGCGGGTGTGGGGGGCGGGCGCGGTGCGGCTCGCGACTCGGCGATGGTGCGGCGGGGGCGGGGTGCGGTGGTGGGCTGCGGTTTGGTGATGGTGTGGTGGGGGTCGGGCGCGTGGCGCCTGTGGTTCGGTGGGGCGGGTGCGGCTCGGCCTGCGTTCAGTGGCGGGGCGGTTGTGTCGATCCGCTTGTCACGGGCCGAGGAGCATCGGGTCCGGGGTCAGTGGTGCTGGTTTCGGGGGAGCCGGCGTCAGCGTGCCTCCCGTGAACACTCCGTACATGTTCTTCCACGCGTCCGAGCCCGTGGTGAACACACCGTTGTGGGCCGCCAGGCCGGTGATCGGTTGGCCGTTCGGGTAGTTGCCCGTCGCCAGGTCCGTCACTCCCGGGAACGTGTCCGGGTCGGCTCCGTGGCCCAGGCCGAAGACCTGGACTCCCTGGATCGCCGAGATCGGGTCGCCGGGGGCTGTCATCGCGTACCGTTGCACGTCCGGTTGCGCGTCGTGCAGGTCGCTGGGGGACCAGACGTCGTGGCCCATGCCCGCTGATTCGATGTACAGCGTTCGGTTGGCGTCCAGGCCGTCCTGTTCGGCCAGGCCGACCACCGCGCCGCCGTAGCTGTGGCCGGCGTACGTCACCTGGACGTTGTTGCCCGGGCCTGCCTGTTGGTCGATCTGGTCGCGCAGTTGGTGGGAGAACGCTGCCAGGTCGGGGGCCGTGTGTTGGGCGTAGCTGGGGTCCGCCGCGGCCGGGACCAGTGACTGCGGGAAGGTGCCGTCCGCCCACGCGACCATGGCCAGGTGGCCGTTCGGGTCGGCGTTGACGAAGCTCGCCGCGTCCTGGGCATATTTGTTGAAGTCGGCCATGTTCGTGTACGTGCCGGGGACCAGGACGCCCACGTTCGTCGTGGTGGGGCCGATCGTGCCGATCAGTTCCGCGATGCGGCCGTTGCCCGACGGGTCGAAGTCGATGATCTGGCGGTTGTTCGCCAGGATGTCCTGGTACAGCGAGACCTTTTGTTGCGAGGTCTGGATCTGTTGTTCCAGTTGGGACTCCGCGTACTGGTTGGCGCTGCGGCCGAACTCGTCCGTCGGGAGCACCTTGTCCCGGGCCTGTAGCTGCGCCAGTTCCGCCTGCAAGTGGGCCTGGTTGGCCTGTTCGGCCGTCAGCGCCGCGCCGACCTTCGTGCGGTTGGCCGCGATCTGGCCGGCGAACGCGCCCGTGTCCGTCGACGTGGCCGACGCCGCCGTCAGCGTCGGGGTCGTCGTCGCGCCGTCCATCAGCGACTTGTACGACGCGGCCACGTTCTGGTCGCCGTCCCGGTAGTTGCCCACCGAGTTCGTCAGGCCCGTGGCCAGTGTGCCGGCGCGTTGGGCCGCCGTCGTCACCGTGTCGGCCGCGTCCTTCACCGCGTCGTCGTGTGCCGTCGCCACGCCCGCCGACACCGACAGTTGGCCGAACGCCGTCGACCGCAGCGCGGTGCCGGCGATCTTGCCGGCTGCCTTGCTCAACTGCTGGCCCTGGTCGGTGACGTCGTTCGCCGCGTCCGTCAGCGCGCTCAGCGTGACGGTATATCCGTCTGATGTGGACACAAGAGCCTCCTCAGCGCGGCCAGCCCTGGCCGCCGCCGAGATCGGGATCCTCGCCGATCACGGTCGGCGACACGGCCGACGACTCACCCCACACGTCCTCGGTCTCCACCAGCCACGGCGGGATACGCCTGCCACCGCCCATGTCGCCGCCCGCCATGCCGCTCATCGGCATCATGGGCATCATCGGCATGCCGGTCGCGCTCTTCGCCGCCACACCCGCCGCGCCCGCGGCACCCGCCGCGACGTCGCTGCCGATGTTGCCGGGGCTCATCAGGCTGGGGCTGGCCGACGGTGTCGGCGCCGAGCCACCGCCGACGCCACCGAGACCGCCGATGCCTCCGCCACCCAGACCCTTCAGGGCGGCACCGCCACCCGCGCCGCCGAGCTTCGCGGCGTCCGCCGCCGCGATCTTGTCGCCCAGCTTCGGTGTACTGCCGTCGGTGGGCGCGGCCGCACTGCCGCCGTTCTTGTTCTTGTTCACGAAACCGGGCACCTTCGGCACGAGGGAACCGAACCGGCCGAACACGGCGGCCGACGCGGCGGCGACACCAGCGGTGAACATGTCGCCGAACAACGGGCTGTCCTGCTGCGTCGGCTGCCCGGTCGTCATACCCGACGTCGGGTTGCCGGTGTCCGGCAGGTCGGTGAGGTCCCCGGACCGGGACCACGCCACGTCCGTCACGATCGGGCCGGTCGTGGCTCCAGGCGTCAGCGGCGTCCCGACCGCCGTGCCGTCGGTGATGGCGCCTCCGGTGGGCAGGTTCGGCGCGACCTCGGCGTCCGGTGACGGCGGGATCGAGTTCTTCGCGGTCACGTACGCGCCGGCAAGCGCCGTCATCACCTGCACGGCCTGGGCGTGCGCCGCGTCCGCGGCCGCCGACGCCTGCTGTTGGTTCTGCACCGCGGTGATCGCCGTTGCCCTGGCCTGTTGGATCTGCGCGACGACCGACGCGGGCGTGCCGGCGTCGATCTGGATCGGCGCGCTGGCCAGGGCGACCGTGGCGGCCGGCAGTGCCGGCACGTCGACCGGGGCCGGCATCTGGGCCCGCGCGGTGTCCTGCGCGTCGGCCGCGTCGTAGGCCAGGTCGCGCATCCGGTACGCCGTGTCGGCGACCTTCTGGATCCCGCCGATCAGGTCCCGCACCATCCGCTGGTACTGGTTCGCGGCGCCACCCTGCCACGCCTGCGAGAAACCGGACAGCTTCTTGGTCAGCTGGTTGGCCTGGTCGTGCAGGCCGTTGCCGGTGTCGTTCCACGTCGCCGCCGCGTTGCGGGCCGTGTCCGGGTTGCCGGCGTACAGCATCGCGTACAGCTGCGCGTGGCTGTACTGCGCGAAGTTCGTCCGTGCGTCGGGGGCCGTCATGTCCAGGTTCCCCCTGACTGGGACTGGTCGGAGTGGGCACCGCTGCCGAAGGCGGTCGCCCACAGGCTGTTCTGCCCGCCGCCGGAGTGGTGCGGCGAGTAGCCGTCCGGTCCCGCGACCCGCATGCCGCTGGAGACGTCCTGGTCGGCCTGCTGGTAGCCGGTGGCGACCGTGTTGGTGACGTTCTCGGCGAAGTCGATGGCCTGCTGGACCTGGCCGAGCAGTTCGGACATCTCGGCGATCGCGGCCAGGTGGCTGGCGCCCAGTGAGTGGGCCTCGCCGAAGTCGCCGAGCAGGACCGGCGACGTGGCCAGCGTGCCGAGCCGGTCGACGGGTGCCGTCATGCCGGTGAGTTGGGTCTGGAGTTCGCTGGCGAAGTCGAACAGCGACTGGAGGTGGACTAAGAACGACTTGTCGGCCATCTGACGGCATCCTTAGGGTCGGCCGTGACCACGGCCGACCCGGCAGCCCGGGCCG
>DASZXM010000097.1:0-3688 GCA_035546415.1 Pseudonocardiaceae bacterium | reverse complement strand
ATCTCGGTGGCGGCGCGCCGGGTGGCCTCCGCCTCGGCGTCGCCCGCGATGGCCAGCAGCATCACGCGCAGCAGCGGCGCCTGCTCGTCGTCCGGGTCGGCGAAGATGTCGTTGCCGGTCGTGGCCCGGATCGTGGCGCGGTGCAGCACCGTCCTGGTGAGCACCTGGACGTGGCTGGCGGCCCCGGCGACCACACCGGCGAACCCGCCGAGCGTGTCGACGGCGTGCTCGGCGACAGCCGTGGCGACACGGTCCAGCCCGCACAGCAGCGGGGTGCGGTCGGCCAGGCGCAGCGCCAGCGACTTCGCCGGGTTGACGAACGACTCGTAGCTGGCGCGGTTCTGCTCGGCCTCCCGGTCCAGTTCGTCGGCCAGCACGTCGATGTCGGTGCGCAGCAGGCCCAGCGTGTCCAGCACGCGCAACCCGGCGGTCAGCGCCCTGGGGAACGCGAAGCCGGCCGGCAGCGGCACCCGGGGCGGCAGCACCGTGCACGCACCGGCACCCGCGGCGGCCACCGGGCCGTCGGCGGGCGCGGTGAGCACGACGCGCGCACCGTACCGGCCGGCGCGGTGCACGGACTCGGCGAGCGGCAGGTCACCGGGGTCGTCGGTGTGCGCGAGCACCACGTCCAACGGGCCCACCCAGGACGGCACGGTCTGGCTGGTCACGACCGGCACCGGGCAGTCCGGGTCGAGCAGCGCGGTCAGCAGTCCGTTCACGGCGGGACCGACACCCGGCCGGTCCACCAGCACGATCGCCCTCGGCCGGGTGCCGGCCAGGTCGCCGATGGCGGTCTCGGCGATCGCCTCGGCCGTGGCCCGCACCTGGGCTCCCGCCGAGGCGGCCGCGCGCAGGCAACCGCCCGCCTCGCCGTCGGCGGTGGTGAGCTTGCCGGGGTCGTCCAGCAGGCTGTCGTCCAGCACCGGACTCACCCACCCGCCTGCTCGGCCGCCGGCGGCTGGCCGTCCACCGGGGCCCGCTCGCCCGTCGGACCGGCGATGACCTCGTCCAACAGCAGCACGGGAATGCCGTCGCGCACCGGATACACCCGCCCGCACGACGTGCACGTCAACGCGTCGGCCTGGGGGTCGTCCGGGGTGCCGGGCTTGAGCGGCGCGTGATCGGACGACGGGCAGGCCAGGATCTCCAGCAGCTGCGGGTCGAGTTCGACGGCCACGGTTTCCTCGCCTCCTACGGCTTCGGTACAACAAGTCAACGCGCCACACGCGCCAGAAGTTCGCTCGCCAGGGCTTTTCTGGCGCGTTTCTCAGGCTCGGACGATCTCCAGCACCTCGTCGCGCAGCGCGGCGACGGCGTCGGCGTCGCGTGCTTCGACGTTGAGCCGGAGCAGCGGTTCGGTGTTGGACGGCCGCAGGTTGAACCACGAACCGTCGGGCAGTTCGACGGTCAGGCCGTCCATCTCGTCGATCCGGACACCGTCCCGGCCGCCGAACGCCTCCCGCACGGCCGCGGTCCGACCGGCCTGGTCGGACACGGTCGAGTTGATCTCGCCGGACGCCGCGTACCGGGAGAACTGCGCGGTCAGCTCGGACAGCGGCCCGGGCTGCTCGCCCAACGCGGCCAGCACGTGCATCGCGGCCAGCATGCCGGTGTCGGCCCGCCAGAAGTCGCGGAAGTAGTAGTGGGCGGAGTGCTCACCGCCGAAGATCGCGCCCGTCTCGGCCATCTTCTGTTTGATGAACGAGTGACCGACACGGGTGCGCACCGGCTTGCCGCCGTGTTCGGTGACGATCTCCGGCACGGCGTGCGACGTGATCAGGTTGTGGATGATCGTGCCACCCGGCTCCTTCACCAGCTCCCGGGTGGCGACCAGGGCGGTCACGGCGCTCGGGCTGACCGGCTCGCCGCGCTCGTCGACCACGAAGCAGCGGTCCGCGTCGCCGTCGAACGCCAGACCGATGTCGGCGCCCACCTCACGGACCTTCGCCTGCAGGTCGACGATGTTCTTCGGGTCCAGCGGGTTGGCCTCGTGGTTGGGGAAGTTGCCGTCCAGCTCGAAGTACATCGGCACGACGTCCAGCGGCAGCCCGTCGAACACGCGCGGCACGGTGTACCCGCCCATGCCGTTGCCGGCGTCGACGACGACCTTCAGCGGCCGGATCGCGCCCAGCGGGACGAGACCGCGCAGGTAGCTGGCGTACGCGCTGAGCATGTCGCGTTCGGTGACGGTGCCCGGTTCGACGCCCTCGGCGGCCGGCACGCCGTGCTCCACGTCCTCCCGGATCTGCGGCAGGCCGCTGTCCTGCCCGACCGGAGCGGCACCCGCGCGGCACAGCTTGATGCCGTTGTAGCGGGCCGGGTTGTGGCTGGCGGTGAACATGGCGCCGGGCAGTTCGTGGTAGCCGGACGCGAAGTACAGCATGTCCGTGCTGGCCAGGCCGATGGAGACGACACCGAGCCCCTGGCTGGTCACGCCCTCGGCGAACGCGGCGGACAGGCCGGGCGACGAGTCGCGCATGTCGTGGCCGATCACGACGGCGGAGCCACCGACGAGCCGGGCGAACGCGGCGCCCACCTCCCGGGCGATGTCGGCGTCGAGCTGCTCGCCCACCACTCCGCGGATGTCGTACGCCTTGACGATGGCCGACAGGTCGCGCACACCAGCTCCAGGTTCGTTCGGCTACAGGCTGCTCGGCACGGGTGCACCGTGCGGGCCGAGCCTACCGGGAGCCGCGCCGGGCTAGTCGTCGACGGGATCGGGGAGCACGCGGAGGTGGCCTCTGCGACCGGAGGTGAAGCCCGGGTCCGGCGGCGGGTCGACCGGGCGGTCCATCCGGCCCGCCTCGCGAACGGCCTCGGCCAGCGCCGTCAGGTCGTCCACCGATGGTTCCTGGGGCACGAACTCACCTTCGTGTCGGACGACTTCCCAGCCGCGGGGGGCGGTGAGGCGCAGGGCGTGCTCCTCGCACAGGTCGTAACTGTGCGGTTCGGAGTACGTGGCGAGCGGCCCGACCACCGCTGTGGAGTCGGCGTACGCGTAGGTGAGCGTGGCGACGGCCGGGTTCAGACACCCGGTCCGCGAGCACCGTCTCACGCTCCGCACAGTGGGCGACGATAGCGCCTCGGACCGACGGGCAGGGACATGACACACGGATCGCGGTCTAGCGGGATGATGGTCGGCGTGATGGTTCGAACGACGGGACGCCGCCGGCGGCAGCGCAGAGACCGGCACGGCAGGGGCCTGCGCGGTCTGCTCTACCCGTCCGACCTGCCGGCGGCCCGCAGCAGGGCGGAGAAGTTCGACGCCCTGGTCCTGGAGGCGCTGGAACCGATCGAGGCCCGCTGGCGCACCCAGCTGACCGACCTGGACGTCGCCGTCGACGACGTCCCCGACCTGCGCCGCGGCGACCCGGGCTGGGAGGAGGGCGTACTCGAGGACCACGACGTACCCCTGGCCCGTCTGGTACCGGCCGGAGTCGACCGACGCGGCCAACCCACCCGAGCCCGGATCGTGGTGTACCGGCGCCCGCTGGAGGTCCGCGCGCGCGACGGAGCCGACCTGGCCGACCTGGTGCACGACGTGCTGGTGGAACAGGTGGCGGCGTACCTGGGCCTGGACCCGGACGTGGTGGAAGGCGACGGCTGACCGGCCCGGCTGCCTCGCTGGGCTCGTGGAACGACGACACGCGCGCCGCTCCGCCCGACATGAACAACCCGACCGCTCGGC
>DASZXM010000096.1:0-1506 GCA_035546415.1 Pseudonocardiaceae bacterium | reverse complement strand
GGCGAAATCGCCACCCCGTGGGCGGATGAGCACGTGCACGGGTCGCGTGCACAGCCGCACCGCCGCCGCGATCACGCCGTGGCTCGGTGTCAACCCGCCGTCCAGCGCGGCCGCGCACAGTTCGATCCGGTCCACGCCCAGCGCGTCGGCCGCCAGCGCACCGGTCAGCGTGTCGACGCTGATCTCGACCCGCAGCCGGTTCACGTGGCGATGACGACGTCCAGCGTGCGCGGCCCGTGCACGCCCTCGACACGGTCGAACTCGATGTCGCTGGTCGCCGACGGTCCGCTGATGAACGTGGTCGGGCGGCGCGGGTCGAGCCGCTCGATCGCCTCCGGGACCGTGCCGACGATCTGGTCGGCCCGCACCACGCACAGGTGGTAGTCCGGCACCAGCGTGAGCGCGCGCCTGCCCTGGTCCGGGCTCGCGTCCAGCACGATCGTGCCGGTCTCGGCGATGACCAGCGCGCAGCCGGTCAGCACCCCGCCCGCCGCGTCCAGTTCCGGCACGGTCAGGGGCTGGCTGGGCCGGTCCACCAGCCACGCGATCCCGGTGGCCCGCCACGACTCGGGCAGGCCGGGTGGCGCGATCATGGTGTCCGGCGCGCGGTCGGCCAGGATCTCGCCGATCCCGGTGACCAGGTCGCCGGCCGGCACCTGGTGGACGTTCGCCCGGTAGTCGGCGATGCGTTCGGCGGCCAGGGCGACCAGGTCGCCCACGTCCCTGGCCCGCTCGTAGTCGCGCGGCACCGGGGGCGGTGCCGGCCGCCCGGCGAGGGCCTTGTCGATCCGGGCCAGGATGTCGGTGCGGGAGTCAGCCATGGTTGCGCTTCCACCAGGTGCGGAACGATTCCTGCGGTGGCACGGGTGCGTCCCGGCCCGCCGTCCACTTGGCACCCGGGCCGGGTAGCCGGGTGATCCTGCCGTTACGGCCCAGCAGCCGGGCCAGTGAGCCGGCCCGCTGGGCCGTCTCGTAGCGGAACGGGTCGCGCAGCACCCAGGCCAACGCGGCCATGCCGACCGCCTCCGCGGTGAACTTTCCCTTGGCCCGCACGGATTCCGCCCGCAGATGGGTGAGCACCTCGGGGATGTTGATCCGCACCGGGCACACCTGGTAACACGCACCGCACAGCGACGACGCGTACGGCAGCGACGTGGCCTGCGGGTCGTGCGGGTCACCGGCCAGCTGCGGCGCGAGGATCGCGCCGATCGGTCCCGGGTACACCGAGCCGTACGCCTGCCCACCGGTGCGCTCGTACACCGGGCACACGTTCAGGCACGCCGAGCACCGGATGCAGCGCAGCGCCTGGCTGCCCACCTGGTCGGCCAATGTCGCTGTGCGGCCGTTGTCCAGCAGCACCAGGTGGAACTTCCGCGGCCCGTCGCCCGGCGTGACGCCGGACCAGACCGACGTGTACGGGTTCATCCGCTCCGCCGTCGACGAGCGCGGCAGCAGTTGCAGGAACACCTCCAGGTCGCGCCACGTCGGCACGAGCTTCTCGATGCC
>DASZXM010000095.1:0-3295 GCA_035546415.1 Pseudonocardiaceae bacterium | reverse complement strand
CGTCGCACGGGAACCACGACGGAGCGCCGATCGGCTGGCTGGCCACCAGCACCCCGTCGGTCAGCTCGTCCCACCCGATGTCACCCCACCGGCTGGGCACCGGCGCGGGGTTGCCCGCATACCGGACGTCCACCGTGAACTCGGTTCCGGCGGACAGCGCGGCGGCCGGCTGGATGCGCAGCTTGCCGGCCTGGTGCGTGTACCGGGCCCGCCTGCCGTTCACCAGCACACCGCGGACCCGCAGGCCGGCCAGGTCCAGGCTGAACCGGCCGAGCGCCTGCGTGGCCACAGCCGTGATCACGGCCCGGCCGGACAGCCGGTTCGCGCTGATCCGGTAGTCCAGCTCCAGGTCGTAGTGTCGGACCCGGTAACCGCCGTTGCCGTGCTGCGGCAGGTAGGAGTCCCCCGACCGGTCCGCCCCCACGTTCGAGGCGTCGACCTGCGGGGTTGGGGACTTCCGCGTCACCCCTGGGGCCAGTCCAGGATCGGGTTGCCCAGCCAGCGGGAGTGCGCCGGCACCGCGTCACCGCGGGTCACCAGGGAACCCGGCCCCACGGTCGTGCTCACGCCGATGCTCGCCCCGGGCAGCACGATGCCGTGCGGGCCGAGCGTGGCGCCCGCGTCCAGCCTCACCTCGTCCATGCTCATGATCCGATCATGGAACAGGTGGGTCTGTACAACGCAACCCCGGTTGACCGTGGCGCCGTCACCCACGCGGACCAGGTCGGACTCGGGCAGCCAGTACGTCTCCAACCACACGCCCCTGCCGATGTGCGCGCCCATTGTGCGCAGCCACGCGGTCAGCAGCGGCGTGCCGCCCACCCGACCGACCAGCCACGGCACGGCCAGGACCTCGACGAACGTGTCGGCCAGCTCGTTGCGCCACACGAACGAGCACCACAGCGGGTGCTCCACCGGCCGGAACCGGCCGACGAGCAGCCATTTGGCCACCGTCGCCACCAGGCTCGCCGCGACGCCGGCACCGAGCAGCACCACCCCGGACAGCGCGACGGCGGCCCACCCGCCCAACCGGGCCCACAGCAGCTGCTCGGCGGCGAACACCAGCACGGCCAGCGCCACGCCACACATCACCGGCACGACCCGGCACAGCTCCACCAGCGCCCTGGCCACCTTCAGCCGCACCGGCGGGCGGAACGTCCGGCTCGTCTCGGCCCGTTCGACGGCCCGCCGCAGCGGCATCGGCGGCATGCCCAGCCAGGACGAGCCCTTCTTGGCCTTGCGCGGGGTCGAGGACAGCACGCCGACCAGCCCGCGGTTGGGCACTTCGCGCCCGGGACCGGTCATGCCCGAGTTGCCCAGGAACGCGGCCTTGCCGATGCGCGCCGGGGCGACGTGCAGCCAGCCGTGGCGCAGCTCGTAACCGGCCACCATGGTGTCGTCGGCCAGGAACGCGCCGCTGGCCACGGTGGTCATCGTCGGCAGTGCCAGCACGGTGGAGATCTCCGCGCCCCGGCCCACCTTCGCGCCCAGCAGTCGCAGCCACACCGGCGTGAACAGGCTGGCGTACAACGGGAACAGGCCCATTCTGGCCATGTCCATGAGCTTCTCGGTCGTCCACACCTGCCACGCGACCCGGCCGTGCACGCGGTGGTAGCCCGCGCGGATGCCGACGCTCAGCGCGCGCACACCGACCAGCACCAGCAGGGCGTAACCGGCCAGGTAGGTTACGGTCGCGAGTGGCGTGGCGAGCAGCGCGTGCGGCAGCGCCGAGGCCAGGCTCGGCGAGGCCCGCACGGCGACACCGAACACGACCACCGCGGGCAGCGCGGCGACGGCCGGCAGCAACCCGAGCAGGACCGACGTGGTGCCGTACACCCACGCCCACGGCCGGGAGCGGCGGGCACTCCGGTTCGGCCACTTCAGCGCCGACTTCCTGGCCCGCGTCGCCGGGCTGCCCGACCAGCGCTGCTCGGCGGGCACCGCACCGGACACCGTCGATCCGGGCGCCACGTCGGCGCCCTTGCCGATCCGCACGCCCGGCAGCAGCGTGCTGCGCGCACCCACGCGCGCGCCCGCGCCCACGCGGATCTTGCCGATGTGCACGACGTCGCCGTCCACCCAGTAACCGGACAGGTCCACCTCGGGCTCGATGGCGGCACCCCGGCCCAGCCGCAGCATGCCGGTCACCGGCGGCGCCGAGTGCAGGTCGACGTCCTTGCCGATCTTCGCGCCCAGCGCCTTGGCGTACCGCGTCATCCACGACGCACCGGCCACCGTCGCGGCACCCGCGACGTCCTGCAACCGCTGCGCCGTCCACAGCCGCAGATGCGTACCGCCACCGCGCGGGTACGTGCCCGGCCGCACGCCGGCCAGCAGCATCCGCGCGCCGAATGCCGCGACCGCGATCCGGCCGGGCGGGCTGAACAGCACCGCCCACGACACGGCGATCCACCACCACGGCACCGACGGCGCCCATGCGGTGCCGGTCGCGTGCAGCAGGGTGCTCAGCGCCGCGATCGCCGTCGACCAGCGCAGGCCGACGAGCGTGAACAACGGCACCATCAGCAGCGTCTGCACGAGGCCGGTGCGCCGGGACGCGGGCACGACGGTTCGGGTGCGGGTTTCCTTGTCCCGCATCCTGTCCAGCGTGGCGGCAAGCGCTCCGACCGTCGGATTCTGGTAGATGTCGAGCACCGACACGCGCGGCAACCGCGTGCGGATGCGCGCCACCAGCTGCGCCGCGGTGAGGCTGCCACCGCCGTTGTCGAAGAAGTCGGCGTCCGATGTGGACACGTGGGCGCCGAGGATCTGCGCCCAGCCCTCGGCCAGCCACTGTTCGGTCTCGGACAGCGCGCCGTCATCCCCGGTGTCCACTGTGGTCAGCGGCCAGGGCAGGGCGGCGCGGTCCACCTTGCCGGACGTCCTGGTGGGCAAGTGGTCGACCACGGCGAGCAACGGCACGAGCGCCGCGGGCAGCTTCTCCCGCAGCAGGCGGGTCGCGGCCTGGTGGTCGAAACCGTCCCGGGCGGCGACGTAGCCGACGAGGACCTGGTTGCCGGCGTCCGTGGTGCGCACGGCGGCGGCGGCACCGTTGACCGAGGGCAGTGCTTGTAGTGCGGCGTCCACCTCACCGAGTTCGATGCGCCGGCCGCCGAGCTTGATCTGCTCGTCGCCGCGGCCGACGAACAGCAGACCTTCCGGCTGGGCCCGCACTATGTCGCCGCTGCGGTACGCGCGGCGCCAGCCCAACGACGGCAGCGGCGCGAACTTCTCCGCGTCCTTGGCCCGGTCCAGGTAGCGGGCCAGGCCGACGCCGCCGATGACCAGTTCGCCG
>DASZXM010000094.1:0-2983 GCA_035546415.1 Pseudonocardiaceae bacterium | reverse complement strand
CGACGGCCAACGGCGCCCCGCCGGCGGCGACCGGCGTGGCGGCCGGCGGGCACGCCGGCACCGGCGCGCCGCTGCCGCCGCAGACGGTGGCCAACCTGGCCGGCCCGCAGCCGACCGTCAGCCTGCCGCAGTCGGGCCTGTACACGATCCACAGCGATCCGGGCAGCCCGTACCTGGTGGAAACCGATCCGCGCTTCACCAGCTACACGCAGTTCATCAGCAGCGACTACCTGCTGGACCAGCTCGGGCTGGACCCGTCCAGCCTCCACAAGCGCCTGGGCGACGGCTTCTACGAGGAGCGCTCGGTGCTGGACCAGATCACGTCGCTGACCGGGCGGCGCTTCCTGAGCGACGCCACCGATGCGCTGGCGCAGTACCGGGCGCTGATGGACGCGGGCGTGCAGGTGGCGCAGCAGTTCGACCTGAGCGTGGGCGTGGCGCTGACGCCGGAGCAGATGGCGAGCCTGACGCAGGACATGGTGTGGCTGGTCAACGTCACGGTGGACGGCCAGACCGTGCTGACGCCGGTGGTGTACCTGTCGGCCGAGCACGCGCGCGAGCTGGCGTCCGGCGGGGCGACCATCGCGGGCAAGCACGTGCTCCTGACCGCCGACGGCGACCTCACCAACAACGGCACCATCGCGGCGAGCCAGGACGCGCAGCTCAAGGCGGCGAACCTGCTCAACGGCGGCGACATCCGCGCCGGGGGCGACCTGTCGATCGCGGCGGCGCAGGACATCCTCAACGGCGGCACGGTGAGCGCGGGCGGGAGCGTGAGCCTGGTGGCGGGGAACGACGTGCGCTCGGGCGTGAACGTGGCGCAGGCGCTGGGTTCGGTGAACCTGACGGATCCGGGCGCGCCGGTATCGACGGTGGCGCTGACGTCGCTGCAGCCGGGCAGCCTGGTGGCCGGCCAGAGCCTCGCGGTCAGCGCCGGGCGCGACCTGAGCCTGGACCAGGCGCCGGTCCAGGCCGGCGGCGCGCTCAGTCTGGCGGCCGGGCGCGACCTCACGGCGACGGCCACGGCGATCACGGCGGGCGGCGACGCCCAGCTGCTGGCCGGGCGCGACCTGACGCTGGCGGCGACCGCCCACACGGTGCGCAGCGGCGGCGTGATCGACGGCGTGGAAGCCACCACGCACACGGTGAGCACGCTCACCGCCGGCGGCACCGCCGCGCTGTCGGCCGGACGCGACCTGTCCAGCCTGGGCGCGCAGGTGAGCGGTGCGACGGTAGGCGTCAGCGCGGGCCGCGACCTGCTCGCCACGGCGGTCACCGACACGGCGCGCACGGCCGGCCTGGCCGTGCAGGGCCACAAGGTAACCACCACGCACACCGAAGACCAGACGGTACGCGGCAGCACCTTCGAGGGCGGGCAGGGCGTGAACCTGCTTGCGGGGCGCGACGCCACGCTGACGGCGGCCGCAGTGCGGAGCGAGCAGGGTGCGGTCACGCTTGCCGCCGGTCACGACGTCACGCTCGATGCGGCCGCCGAGTCCCATGCCTGGACGCAGGACGCCAAGACCTCCAGCCACGGCCTGCTGAGCAGCCAGACCACCCGGACCCACGACGCGACCAGCGACACCTACGCCATCGGCAGCACGCTGTCGGGCGCCACGGTGACGGTGGCGGCGGGCAACGACCTGACCGCCCGGGCGGCGCAGCTCACCGCCCAGGGCGCGCTCGGCCTGACGGCCGGCCACGACGTCACCCTGGCCGCCGGCGAGCAAAGCCACGGCGAGGAGCACAGCGAGCGCGTCGAGCGGTCGAGCTTCTTCAGCACCAGCCGCAAGCGCTTCGGCTCGGTGGACCCGGAGAGCTACCGCCGCGAGAGTGCCACCGCCAGCACGCAGACCTGGAGCGTGGGCACCAGCGTCTCGGGCGACACGGTGACGATCGGTGCGGGCCACGACCTGCACGGCATCGCGGCGCAGATCGCCGGCACCCATGACGTGACGCTGGCGGCGGGCCACGACCTGGTGCTGGATGCCGGGCAGGACACCTACACCGAAAGCGACGGCACGAAGGTCAGCCGCACGGGCCTGATGAACGGCGGCGGCTTCAGCGTGCTGATCGGCAACCGCACCACGCAGGCGGACACCACGGTCAGGGACGTCGGCTATACCGGCAGCCTGGTGGGCAGCACGGACGGCCAGGTCACCCTCAGCGCGGGCCACGACGTGCACCTGACGGGCAGCGACGTGCTGAGCCGGACGGGCACCACGGTCGTGGGCCAGAACGTCACCATCGACGCGGCGCTGGGCAGCACCGACGTCACGCAGCAGCAGCGCGTGCATACCGGCGGGATCACCGTGGGGGTGGGCGGCGCGCTCGCCGGGGCGGCCACGGCGGTCTATGGCGATGCCCGCCGGGGCGGCCAGGTGAGCGACAGCCGGCTCAAGGCCCTGTATGCGACCAAGGCGGCCTACGATGCCAAGGACCTGGCCAGCCTCGATCCGGGCGCCTACCAGGCCGCCAGCCAGGACAACGCCAACGGCATCAACCTGCAGGTGGGCATCGGCGGCAGCACGGCGAGCAGCGAGACGCGGACGCACGACGAGACGAGCGACGGCAGCGAAATCCGTAGCCAGGGCGACGTGACGATCGCGGCGACGGGCGGGGACCTCAATATCGTCGGCA
Organism: Pseudonocardiaceae bacterium; assembly: GCA_035546415.1. Lineage (GTDB taxonomy): Bacteria > Actinomycetota > Actinomycetes > Mycobacteriales > Pseudonocardiaceae > DATEPR01. The sequence goes on along the minus strand of DASZXM010000094.1, from coordinate 343 downwards.
GCACGGTCGGCGGAAACAACGTGGCGCTGGCCGCAGCACACGATCTGAACATCGAGAGCCAGGCGGAGCACCACACGCTCAAGAGCGACAACCGGAACGCCAGCGGTGGGGTGGGTTTGCAGATCGGCACCGACGGCATCGGCTTCTACGCCGAAGCCAGCGTGGGCAAGGGCAACGCCCACGGCAACGGCGCCACGCACGTGGAGAGCCATATCGACGCGAGCGACACGTTGAGCCTGATCGCGGGGAACGACGCCACACTGAAGGGCGCGCAACTGACGGGGCATACCATCCTGGCGAACGTGGGGCATGACCTCAACGTCGTCAGCGAGCAGGACACCGA
>DASZXM010000093.1:0-13707 GCA_035546415.1 Pseudonocardiaceae bacterium | reverse complement strand
GGGCAGCATCGACCTCGGCCCGCCGGCCGGCCGCCGCCCGGGGCCGCCGCCGCCCGCCCGGCCACCCGTTCCGCCACCCGGCCGCGGCGCGGACCCGACCGAGGTGCACAACTGGGACACCACGACCATCACCGACCTGAGAGCCGAGGCGCCGCCCGCCGCCGGGAAGGAAACCGGCCGGACGGTCGCGCGCACCGTCGGTGAGGTGCTGATCACGCTGGGCATGGTGTGCCTGCTGTTCGTCGTCTACGAGCTGTACATCACCAACATCTTCGCCGCGCAGAAGCAGGCCAACGCCACCACGGCGCTGAACAAGGAGTGGGACACCGTCACCGGGCTGCAGCGCACCAGCCACTACGACCTCTCCGACGGCCACGGCTTCGCGAAGATCTACATCCCGTCGTTCGGCGCGGACTACGTGTTCACCATCGTCGAGGGCGTCACCCAGCCCGACCTGGCGATCGGCCCCGGCCACTACCCGGGGAGCGCGCTGCCCGGCCAGCCGGGCGACATGGCCGTCGCCGGGCACCGGGTCAGCGAGGGCGCGCCGTTCGACAACCTGAACCTGGTCCAGTCCTGCGACGCGATCGTGATCGAGACCAGCTCCGACTGGTACGTGTACCGGCTGCTGCCGATGAAGAACGAGGTCGCAGGCTGGGCCACCGGCAAGGGCAAGACGGCGCAGTGCTCCGGGCCCAACGGTGAAGCGCCGGTGAAGCCGCTGGGCGGTCTGTACGCGCAGACCGTCGGCCAGGAGATCGTGCTGCCCAGTGAGGGCGACGTGGTCGCGCCGATCCCGCACCATGTGGGCGCCAAGGTGCCGCAGGGCCAGATGGTGTCGCTGCTGACACTCACCACGTGCAACCCGAAGTTCTCCTCGACCCAGCGGATGATCCTGCATGCCGTGCTGGTGAAGGACTGGCGCAAGAGCAGTGCCGACCCGACCAAGCTGCCGCCGGAGATGAAGGAGACCAGCTGATGTACGGCTGGATCTGGCGGCACCTGCCGGGCCCTGTCGCGGTCCGCGTGGTGTTGGCCGCGGTGCTGGTGTGCGGTGTCGTGGCGCTGCTGTTCTTCGTGGTCTTCCCGTGGCTGGACCCGCTGCTGCCGTTCAGCGGTGCCACGGCGGGGTGAGCGATTTTCCATCGATCGTCGCAAGGGCGGGCCGATACGCTGGGCGCATGCGTGTTCTGGTCGTCGACAACTACGACAGCTTCGTCTACAACCTGGTCCAGTACCTGGCCCAGCTGGACGTCGAGTGCACGGTGCGGCGCAACGACGCACCCGAGCTGGCCACCGACGCCGGTCTGGACGGGTTCGGCGGCGTGCTGGTCAGCCCCGGCCCGAGCACGCCGGAGCGCGCCGGCCACAGCATCGACGTGATCCGCGCGGCCGCCGCCCGGCGACTGCCGGTGCTCGGCGTGTGCCTCGGCCACCAGGCCATCGGGGCCGCGTGGGGCGCGGTGGTGGAACGGGCACCCGAACTGCTGCACGGCAAGACCAGCCAGGTGCACCACGACGGCGTCGGCGTGCTGGCCGGCCTGCCCGACCCGTTCACCGCCACCCGGTACCACTCGCTGACCATCCGGCCGGACACCGTGCCGGCCGAGTTCGACGTGACCGGCCGCACCGACACCGGCATCGTCATGGCGATGCGGCACCGCGAGCTGCCCGTGGAGGGCGTCCAGTTCCACCCGGAATCGGTCCTCACGGACTCCGGACACCGCATGCTGGCCAACTGGCTGTCCGGATGCGGGCACCACGTCGACGAGGGCCTGGTGGCCCAGATGGAGGGCCGGATGCGGCTCCTGGCGGACGCGGCCCGCGTCTGAGCGAACGCACAAGGGCCCGACCGGTCTCGGTCGGGCCCTTGTCCGTGTCCGCGGCGATCAGCCGTTGTTGCCGGTCGTCGGCGGACCACCCAGCGTCGGGTACACCACGATGGACACCGTCTGGTTCCTGTTGATCTGAGTGTTCGGATCGGGGTTCTGGGACTTGATGGTGCCGTCCCGCGTCGGGTCCAGCGGCGGGTTCTGCGCCGTGGTGACGTTGAAGTTGCCGGTCCAGCCCTCGCCCTGCAGCGTCTGCTGGGCCTCCTGCTGGGTCATGCCCGTCAGGTCCGGCAGGCTGATCTTCGCCTGCGAGCCGTCCGACACCGACAGGGTCACCGTCGTGTTCTGCGCGACCTGCGTGTCCGCCGCCGGGTTCATGTCCACGACCTGGCCCTGCGGTGCCGAGTTGGGCACCGTCTCCTTCTTCACCTTGAAACCCTTGCCGGCCAGGTCGGACCGGGCGTCGTCGTACTGCTTGCCGACCTCGTTGGGCACCGACACCGTCTGCGGCGGCGAGCCGAGCGTGATCGTCACCGTCGAGCCCGGCTGTGCCTGGGCGTTGGCCGCCGGGTTCTGCGACACGATCTTGCCGACCTGGTTCTGGTCGTTCACGGTCTGCGTCGCGGGCGCCTCCTGGGACAGTTGGAGCCCGACCGACTGGAGCTTCTGCCGCGCCTGGTCCTGGGTGAGGCCCGTCAGGTCCGGCACGGCAACCGGCGGCGCCTGCACGCCGATGCTCAGCGTCACCTGCGAGCCCCTGTTCACCGACGTGTCCGCGGCCGGATCGGTGCTGATCACCTTGCCGACCTGGTCGGACGTGCACGGCGCGGTGCCACCGCCGGTGGGTGCCTGGCACACCACGTTCTTGATGTTCGCGACCAGGCCCGCCGAGTTGATCGCGGCGGACGCCTTCGCCTGCGTCTGGCCCACCACGTCGGGCACCGTGATGCCGCTGGAGTTGGTGTTGCCGCTGCCGCCCAGCAGCTTCGGGATGAACACGGCGGCCAGGATGATCACCAGGATCGCGGCCAACACGGACAGCGCGATGATCCAGCCGCGCCGGTTGCGGCGGCGGCGTTCGGCGTCCGGGTCGTAGTCGTCGTAGTCGTCGTACTCCTGCGCGATGGCGCTGGGCCGATGTCTGCCGCCGGTGATCACCTCGGTGCGGCCGGCGCCCATGATCGACGTGCGGTCCTCATCGGTCATCACCATCGGCGCGGCGGGCCGCTGCCCGGACAGCACCCGCACCAGGTCGCCGCGCATCTCGGCGGAGGACTGGTAGCGGTTGGCCGGGCCCTTGGACATCGCCTTGAGCACGATCGCGTCCAGCGACGGGGGCACCCTCGGGTTCAGTGCCGACGGCGGCTTCGGATCCTCCCGCACGTGCTGGTACGCCACGGCCACCGGCGAATCACCGGTGAACGGCGGCTCCCCGGTGAGCAGTTCGAACAGCACACAGCCGGCCGCGTACACGTCCGACCGGGCGTCCACGGCCTCACCGCGGGCCTGCTCCGGCGACAGGTACTGGGCGGTGCCGATCACGGCCGCCGTCTGCGTGACCGCCGCCTGGCCGTCGGACACGGCACGCGCGATGCCGAAGTCCATCACCTTGACCGCACCGGTCCGGGTGATCATGATGTTCGCCGGTTTCACGTCCCGGTGCACGATGCCGTGCCGGTGGCTGAAGTCCAGCGCCGCGCAGACGTCCGCCATGACCTCCATGGCGCGCTTGGGCGGCAGCGGACCCTCCGACTTGACGATGTCCCGCAGGGTCCGTCCCTCGACGAACTCCATCACGATGTAGGGCAGGGGACCGTAGTCGGTGCGTGTCTCGCCGGTGTCGTAGACGGCGACGATCGCCGGGTGGTTCAGCGCGGCCGCGTTCTGCGCCTCGCGGCGGAACCGCTCCTGGAACGTGGGGTCGCGGGCCAGGTCGGCGCGCAGCACCTTCACCGCGACGTCCCGGCCAAGACGCACGTCCTTGCCCTTGTGAACCTCGGACATGCCGCCGTAGCCGAGTGTCTCGCCCAGCTCGTAGCGGTTGGACAGCAACCGCGGAGTTGTCATCGCCGTCCTCGCTTCACAGCGGACTGCGACGACGATCGACGGGCGCCTCGCCCTTCGATCCGCTCGCTTCGCTCACTCATGGGTGCTTCGTCCCGGTCCTCGTCAACGGTCTGTTCATCATGCCTGGTGCGCGTCTCGGTCTTGGTGTCCGCCCTACCGAGTCTTCCCACTCGCTGTGCAGGCGACCGACACGTCGGTGCCGATCGCCACGCCGCCGTTCGGTGTTACCGCGGTGACCACACAGTGTGCCGGGTCCGCCCGGCCCGTGGCGGTCGTCCGCAGCGTCGTCCGCAGGCCCAACGAGTGCAGCCGCCGCTCGGTTGTGCCGGCATCCTCGCCGACGTAGTCGGACTCCCGCACCGGCACAGTACTGATCGGGCCCAGCCGCGCCAGCCCATTCGGCAGGCCTCCGTCGGACCCGTCCCTGACCTGCGCCGTCGTCGTCGGCCCGCCCTCGGCCGGACGTGCCGTGCCGCTGCTGCCGTGCACGGACTGTGTGAGCACCCACACGCCCAGTGCCACCAGCAGCACGACGAGCACGGCCACCAGCAGCCACAGCGGATGCACCGAACGGGTCCGGTGGTGCACACCGGGCACGCCCGGCGGCGGTGGCACCGGCGCCGAGGGCGGCATCGTGCCACCCATCGACGGCGACAGGGGCGGACCGGCCTGCACCGGGATGGACGCCGACGGAGCGACGAACCCGGGCATCCCGCCGGGAATGCCGGTGACCGGCTGCGCGGCCATCGTCATCCCGGACGGCGTGGGCAGCGGCCGGCCGGTGCGCACCGCGGCCACGGCGGCCGCGAACTCGCCGCCGCTGCGGTAGCGGTGCCTCGGGTCCTTCACCAGCGTCGCGTCGATCAACGCCCGCACGCCCGGCGGCACGTCCGGCGGCAGCGGCGGCGGCAGGTCGCGGATGTGCATCATCGCGACCGTCACGGCGTTCTCGGACAGGAACGGCCGGTGCCCCATCAGGCACTCGTAGCCGACGACGGCCAGCGAGTACACGTCGCTGGCCGGTTCGGCCTCCTGGCCGAGCGCCTGTTCCGGGGCGATGTAGTGCGCTGTGCCCATCACCATGCCCGACCGGGTCACCGGTGCGGCGTCGGCCGCCTTCGCGATGCCGAAGTCGGTGAGCTTCACGATGTTCTTGCCGGACGGGTCACTGATGACCAGGATGTTGCCCGGCTTCACGTCCCGGTGCACGTAGCCACGCTCGTGCGCGGCCTGCAACGCGTTGCCGGCCTGCTCCAGGATGTCCAGCGTCAGGTCGGCGGGCAGCCTGCCCATGCGCGCGATGATCGCGGCCAGCGGCTCGCCCTCGACCAGCTCCATCACCAGGTACGCGGTGTCCTGGGGGCCGTCGGGCACGGCGGCCGTCTCGCCGTAGTCGTGCACGCCGGCTATCCCGGGATGGTTGAGCGACGCGGTGGTGCGCGCCTCGGTGCGGAAGCGGTGCAGGAACTCCGCGTCGCCGCACAGCTCCGGCTTGAGCACCTTCACCGCCACCAGCCGGTCCAGCCTGGTGTCGGCGGCCTCCCACACCTCGCCCATGCCACCGACCGCGATCCGGCGGGCCAGCCGGTACCGGTCGGCCAGCAGCTGCCCCGACGTCAGCACGCTCAGCCACCCCCGAGATCGGCGTTGATCATGGCACGGGCCACCGGGGCGGCCACCTTCGCACCGATCGTCGCGAGGTTGAAGTGACCGCCGGACGTCACCACGACGGCGACGGCGATCTGCGGGTTGTCCGCCGGCGCGAACGCCACGTACCAGCCGTAGGGCTGGGTGTGCTTGGGGTCGTTGCCGTGTTCGGCGGTGCCGGTCTTGGACGCGATCTGGATGTTCGGGTCCTTGTTCAGCGTGCCGGAGTTCTGCTCGGACTGGAGCATCGCGTTCTTCAGCGCGTTGGCCACGTCCGGCGAGATCACGTCGTCGTTCATCACCTGCGGCGTGAAGCCCTGGATCGTGGACAGGTCCGGCGCCAGCAGCGACTCCACCAGCTGCGGCTGCATCTCCTTGCCGCCGTTGGCGATCGTCGCGGCGACCAGCGCGTTCTGCATCGGCGTCTCTTGGACGTCGCGCTGGCCGATGCCGCTCTGGTACAGGCCGGGCGTGCCACCCTGGATGGCCATGCAGTTGCCGCCGACGCGCGGGCCCATGCACGAGCTGATCACGTTCAGCGGGATCTGCATGCCGTTGCCGAAGCCGTACTTGGCCGCCTGCGCCGTCACCGCCGGCGCGCCGAGCTGGCCGGCGAGCGTGGCGAACGCGGTGTTGCAGGAGTGCGCGATGGCGTCGGTGATGGACACCTTGCCGTTCGCACCGCCGGGGCAGGTCTCGCCCTGGAAGTTGGACAGCGTGGTGCGCGTGCCGGGCAGCGTGATCCTCGACTGCGCCGGCAGCGTGTTCGCGTTCGCGTCGGCGCCCGCCGACAGCGCGGCGCTGGCCACGACCAGCTTGAACGTCGAACCCGGCTGGTAGGTCGCGGAGACCGGCTGGTTGATCAGCGGTGACGACGGCGACGACGGCTTGTACGTGCTCATCGCGCTGGTCTGCGTCTTCGTGTCGTGCGAGGCCAGCGTGTTCGGGTTGTACGACGGGGAGTCCACCATCGCCAGGATCTCGCCGGTGGACGGCTTGATCGCCACGGCGGCGCCGGTGAAGCCGTCGTGGACCATCGTGTTGTAGCCCGCGGCCTGCACCTTCGGCTGGATGGTCAGTTCGACGTTGCCGCCGCCCAGGTCCTTGCCGGTGATCAGGTCGGAGAGGCGCCGCACGAACAGCCGGTCGTCGCTGCCGTCCAGGATGCTGTTCTCGGCCTTCTCGATGCCGGTGGAACCGTAGATCGACGAGAAGTAGCCGGTCACCGGCGCGTACATCGGGCCGTTGGCGTACACCCGCAGGTACTTCAGCCGGTCGTTGGTCGGCGTCGACGACGCCAGCACGGTCTTGCCGTCGGCGGTGACGATCACGCCCCGCGGCCGGGAGTACTCGTCGTCCAGCACCCGCTGGTTGTTCGGGTTGGTGCGGTAGCTGTCCGCCTTGACGACCTGGACGTACATGTCGTTGGCCAGCAGCAGGACGATCATGACCATCATGGCCAGGCTGACACGGCGCAGTGGGGTGTTCACGACGGCCGCTCCACCATGATCGTGCTGGCCTCCGCGATCGGTGCCTGCGGCAGCTTCGGCCGGCTGCTGGTGTTGGGCCGCGGCCGGCGCGCGGAGTCGGAGATGCGCAGCAGGATCGCCACCAGCACGTAGTTGGCCAGCAGCGACGAACCACCGGCCGACATGAACGGTGACGTCAGGCCGGTCTCCGGGATCAGGTTGGTCACGCCGCCCGCGACGACGAACACCTGCCACACCAGCGAGAACGCCAGGCCGCCGCCGAGCAGCTTGCCGAACGTGTCGCGCACCGCGAGGGCGCTGCGCATGCCGCGCATCGCCAGCAGCAGGTAGATCATCAGCACCGCGAACAGCCCGAGCAGGCCCAGTTCCTCACCGATCGCGGACAGGATGAAGTCCGAGTTGGCCTCCGGCACGATGTCCGGCCGGCCGGCACCCAGGCCGGTGCCGAAGATCCCGCCGGTGCCCAGGCCGAACAGCGACTGCGACATCTGGTAGCCCGTGGTGGACACGTTGGCCAGCGGGTCGATCCAGTTCGCCACCCGGACCTGCACGTGCGAGAACAGCTTGTACGCCAGGAAGCACGCGCCGACGAACGGGATCAGCCCGATGATCACCCAGGCGGCGCGTTCGGTGGCGATGTACAGCATCACCAGTACGACGCCGAACACCAGCAGCGAGTTGCCCAGGTCGCTCTCCAGCACCAGCACGCCGACCGAGATCGCCAGTGCCAGCAGCAGCGGCCCGAGGTCGCGCGGACGCGGCAGTTCCAGACCGAGCAGCTTCTTGCCGGCGGCCATGAACAGGTCACGTTTGGCCACCAGGAACGCCGCGAAGAAGATGATCAGCATGATCTTCGCGAACTCACCGGGCTGGATCGACAGGAACGGCAGCTTCAGCCAGACCTTCGCGCCGTTGACCGACGACAGGCTGGCGGGCAGCACACCGGGCAGCAGCAGCAGCCCCAGGCCGACCAGGCCGAACGTGTAGCCGTAGCGGGCCAGCGTGCGGTGGTCCTTGAGCACCACCAGCACGACGACGAAGAACACCAGCGCGATCGTCGTCCAGAGGACCTGCTTGGGCGCGGCCGCGTGCGCCGCCGAACCGCCCAGCGCCGCCTTCTCCGCGGCCGCCAGGTCCAGGCGGTGGATCATCACCAGGCCCAGCCCGTTGAGCAGTGCCACGCACGGCAGGATCAGCGGGTCGGCGTACGGCGCCCACCTGCGCACCGCGAAATGCGCCGCCCCGAACAGGCCCAAATAGGCCGCGCCGTAGTAGACGACCTGCATGGTCAGGGTCTGTTCCTGGTTGGCCTCGACGAGCACCAGTGCCGCGGTGACCAGCGTCGCCGCGAACGCCAGCAGGAACAGCTCGGTACCGCGCCTGGTCGACGGGCCACCCGGCGGAACGACCGGGCCGGCTCCGGAAGGCGCCGCCCCCGCCCCGCCGAGGACCGGTTGGGACATCAGTTACCGGCCTTCCGACAGTCCACGCCGGGCACCATCGGATGGGACGATGTGGTCGTCGGTGCGGTCGTGGTCGTCTTCCCGGCCTGCCCGCCCACCGGCGGCGGCTGCTGCGCGCTCGTGTGGACGGGGGTGGTCGTCCTCGCCGACGTCGGATGGTTGTTCGGCGTTGTCGTCGTCGCCGGGTGCGTCGTCGGCGTCTGCGAACCGGTCGTCGCACCGGCGCCCGGCGGGCACTCCGGCAGCACCTGGTTCGTGCGCAGCCGCGCGATCACCTGCTCGGCCTGCTCCTTGCTCTGCAGGCCGATGATGCCGTTGCGCACCGTGCTGCGGGCGCCGGGCACCAGGTCGTCGACCGTGATCATCTCGCAGCCCGGGGTGTTGGGCGGGCACGAGCCCTCGATCTCCCGGTTCAGGCTCACCCCCAGGAAACTGCCCCGGACACCCTGGAAGATGCCGATCTCACCGGACGGCGACACCGACACGAAGTACTGGCGCAGCACCAGGTAGCGGGTCAGGTAGGCACCGCCGGCGAGCAGCACCAGGACCACCCCGGCCACCACGAGGGTGCGCAACAGCGTCTTGCGACGGGACTTCTTCGGCGGCTCCGGCTGCGCCAGCTCGGTGCGCTTGGGCGGCTGGATCGGGTTCAGCGCGCGTGCCCGGGACGCCGGCGAGTCCGGCGGCGGGCCCTCGTCGCTGCCGTCACCCGCGGCGCCGCCGACGATCGGGTTGTCGTCGCCGAAGTCCACGTCGACGACGTCGGCGACGATCACCGTCACGTTGTCCGGGCCGCCGCCGCGCAGCGCCAGCTCGATCATCCGGTCCGCACACGTCTGCGGGTCGGGGATGTGCATCGCCTCGGCCAGCGTCTCGTGGCTGATCACGCCGGACAGGCCGTCGCTGCACAGCAGGTACCGGTCGCCCGGGCGCACCTCCCGCAGGTTCAGCGTCGGCTCGATCTGCTCGTGGCCGGTCAGCGCGCGCAGCAGCAGCGACCGCTGCGGGTGGGAGTTCGCCTCCTCGGCGGTGATCCTGCCCTCGTCGATCAGCGACTGGACGAAACTGTCGTCGTGCGTGATCTGCGTGACCGAGCCGTTGCGCATCAGGTACGTGCGCGAGTCACCGATGTTGACCAGGCCCAACCGGCTGCCGGCGAACAGGATCGCGGTCAGCGTCGTGCCCATCCCGTCCAGTTCCGGGTCGTTGGACACCAGCTCCGAGATCGCCCCGTTGCCGGCCTCCACCGCCTCCCGCAGCTGGCCCAGCAGGTCGTCGCTCGGCTCGTCGTCGTCCAGCGGCGCCAACGCCGCGATCACGATCTTGCTGGCGATCTCGCCCGCCGCGTGGCCGCCCATGCCGTCCGCGACGGCGAGCAGGCGGGGGCCCGCGTACACGGCATCCTGGTTGTTCGAGCGAACCAGGCCGCGATCGCTTCGGGCCACGTACTTGAGAACGAGGGTCATGAGCGCAGCTCGATCACCGTCTTGCCGATTCGGATCGGGACGCCGAGCGGGACCCGGAGGGGTGCCGTGACCTTCGCCCGGTCGAGGTAGGTGCCGTTGGTAGAGCCTAGATCCTCGACATACCAGTCCGAGCCCCGGAGGGCCAGGCGCGCGTGACGCGTCGATGCGTAGTCGTCGTCCAACACGAGTGTCGAGTCGTCGGCCCGCCCGATCAGGATCGGCCGGCCGTCCAGCGAGATGCGGGTGCCGGCGAGCGCCCCGTGCGTGACCACCAACTGCCTGGCCGCCTTCCCTCGGTTCTTCTTGGCCGCGCCGCGCCGGAACCCCGGCACGGAGACGCGCAGACCGGAGGCCGCGTACAGGTCCGAGCGAACCACCCGCAGCACGGCCAGCACGAACAACCAGAGCAGGGCGAGAAACCCTGCTCTGGTCAGCTGCAACACCAGCTCTGGCACCTGTTGTGTCCGCTCCGCTCAAAAACCTGTGCCTACCACTCATGGTCGTGTCGGGTTACGACACGACCATGAGTGGGTCGGCGCTGCCTTGCCTCAGCCCTGGCTGCGGAACACCAGCGACGAGTGGCCGATACGAATGACGTCGCCGTCCGCGAGCTGCCAAGTCTGCACCGGGTTGTTGTTCACCGTGGTCCCGTTTGTCGAACCGAGATCAGCGAGCATGGCACTCTGCCCGTCCCACGTGATCTCCAGGTGCCTGCGGGACACGCCGGTGTCGGGCAGCCGGAAATCGGCGTCCTGGCCGCGGCCGACGACGTTGCCACCCTGCTTGAGCTGGTAGTTCCGGTTCGAGCCGTCGTCGAGCTGGAGGCTGGCCTGCAGCTGGCGCGGACCCGTCTGGACCGCGGGCGGGGCGTAGCCCTGCGGGCCGCCCTGCTCATAACCACCCTGCTGGGGGTATCCGCCCTGCGGAGGGTAACCACCGGGCTGCTGACCGTAACCGCCACCGCCGTAGCCGCCCTGGTCGTAACCGCCGGCCGGGGGCTGGCCGTAGCCGCCCTGGTCGTAACCGCCACCGCCGTAGCCACCACCGCCGCCGTAGCCGCCCTGGTCGTAGCCACCGGCCGGGGGCTGGCCGTAGCCGCCCTGGTCGTAACCGCCACCGCCGCCGTAGCCGCCCTGGCCGTAGTTCGGGTCACCGCCGTACTGGCCGTAACCGCCCTGGTCGTAGCCACCGCCGCCGTAGCCACCTTGGCCGCCTTGGCCGTAGTTGGGATCGGCGCCGTACTGGCCCTGTCCATAACCTTGTTGCCCGTAAGGGTCCCCGTCGGGGTGCTGGCCGTAGCCACCAGGCTGGCTCATTGATCGGTCTCCTGCGTTGCGATGTCGTGCTGACCGTCGGCGTGCGTCGGGGTCGACGGACGAGCGGGTTCGGAACTGTCCGGTGTGCAGCGCGTCGGAACGCTCTAGGGAGACTACGACGTCACCGTAAGTCTCCCAGCCGTGCTCCGCCAGATGCTCGGCGACGCAGTCCGCGAACAGGGCAGTGATGCGCTGTTCGTCCTGCTCAGCGCCGGCAAGCCGGCCGAAGTCCGTCGGACCGAGCAACACCGTGTACTCGTTCGGGGCCAGTAACCGTCCGCCAGCAAGCTCACGGACGTTCGACTCGCCCTCACGTTGAAGTGCCTGAGCCACCTCCTGCGGCACGACGCTGCCACCGAACACGCGCGCGAAGCTGTTACCGACGATGCCTTCGAGACGGCGCTCGAAGCGCTGCACGAGGCCCACGGCGTCCTTCCCTTCCCGCTTGCGCGATGCGATCCTCACCCGATCGTATCCGTGCCCGTCCACCCCGACACGGGGTCGATGCAAACCGGCTCCGTTGATCGTGCTACTGTTCTCCACGTCGCTCGGGCGAGTGGCGGAATGGCAGACGCGCACGGTTCAGGTCCGTGTGTCCGAAAGGACGTGGGGGTTCAACTCCCCCCTCGCCCACTCCACAGATGGCAGGCGAGTGCTCGCGCAGAGCGCTCGCCTGCCTTGCTGTGTCGTCCTTGTTGTGGGGGGCCCAGCCCCCCACACCCCCAGCCGGGGGCGGAGCCCCCGGACCCCCGTCGCGTTGGTTGCGTCTTGCGGTCGGGTGGGTCCGGGCTTGCGTGACTTGCGTGAGTCGTTCTGGGGTGCGGGTGCTGCCATGTTCTTGGGACGGGTACCCGTTGGGGGAGGTTGGCTAAATTGTGACTTCCGTTACTTCGGCGGTTCGGCTTGTGGTTCGCGGGTTGGCGTAGTAAGGGCCCGATCCTTCTATGACAACCGGCTTACTGCGGTGACCGGTTGAGCGGTCGGTGGCGAGTTCGTGTGCTGTGTGTCGTTGAAACTGTTCTTCGAGGTCTGTTGGCGGCGGATGTTCGTTCATTCATTGTCGGCTGTGCCGGCCTGACCACGGGATCTATGAGTTGACCTGCGGTGTTGGTGCGTTGGTGCTGGTCGGGGCCTGGTCGCGGTAGAAGATCGTGATTGCCGAAAGTGACGAATTCGCATCGTCAACTCATGGCTCCTTACATGCCACTCACCCGAATGGCCGCACCGCCGGGCTGAAGTTCCCCGACCCATCGGCGACCGGTTACCGATGGGCCCCGGCCGTCGATCGCAGGCCGCTCTCCGGCTCTGCGGCGCGCTGCCTACTTCCTGGTACCAAATTCACAGGCGTCAGATCGGCGCGGCCGCATCGCGGCCTCGCGGATACCAGACGGTTACCAGGGAGGCGAACTTCGTGAGCGGCACCCACGGGCGTATGACGGCTGACGTCAACGCACGCCCAGCTCGGCCGCTGCCCTCGGTCGAGCTTCCGGCACCGGTCGAGCAGTTGGCGGCCGGCGCTGCGGCGCGACTCGGGTGGCACGGCACGGTGCTCCCACCGATGACGCTGCTGGGCCGCCGGGTCGTGGTGGTCGCTGACCTCCTCGCCGACGCCCACGCCGAGCGCATCTGCCTGGGCTGTGGCCCGGTGCCCGACAGGGCCACGGTCGCCACTTGGGTGTGGCCGGAACTGGCCGCCCGCGTGCCGCCGCCCGCCGTGCGGATCGTCGGCGTGCTGGCCGTCGCCCGCCACTGGCGGACCGGCCTGGTCGCCACGGTGCCGTTCACCCGCTACGCCGAGACCGCGATCGTGCTGCCCTGGTGGGCCGCGACGACGCACGACTACCTGGTGAACTGCCTGCCCCGGGCCCGCCGTCACGGCGTGGGCGTGCTGACCGCCGATCCTGAGGGCGTGACCGACGTCGACCTGCCCGGTGCCACCGAGTGCACCGCCGTCGACCTGGACGCCACCGGCCGCTGGCTCAACGAGGCCGTCTACGAGCGGTTGTCCAACACGGTCGAGTAGGACCGACTAGCCTCGGTTGCCGTGCGGGTCGTCATAGCTGGTGGACACGGCAGGATCGCGCTGCGGCTGGCCGCGCTGCTCAACGCGCGCGGCGACGAGCCGGTCGGCCTGATCCGGAACCTGGATCAAGCGCCTGACCTGGCCGAAGTCGGCTCGACCGCGGTGGTCTGCGATCTGGAACGGGTGTCCGTCGACGAGTTGGCCGGCCATGTCGCCGGCGCCGACGCCGTGGTGTTCGCCGCGGGCGCCGGTCCGGGCAGTGGCGCCGCCCGCAAGGACAGCGTGGACCGCGCCGCCGCCGAACTCCTCGCCCACGCCGCGCAGCAGGCCGGCGTACGGCGCTACCTGATGATCAGCTCCATGGGCCTGGACCGGGCCGGTCAACCGGACGTCGACCCGGTGT
>DASZXM010000092.1:0-2887 GCA_035546415.1 Pseudonocardiaceae bacterium | reverse complement strand
GCGGCCGACGTGGTGGTCAACGTGTTCGCGCCGCGCAACGGGCCGGAGTTCCACCGCGTGCTGCGGCCCGGCGGCCGGCTGGTCGTCGTCACCCCGGCCGCGGACCACCTGGCGGAGCTGGCGTCCGCCGGCCTGCTGACCGTGGACCGACGCAAGCCCGAGCGCCTCGCCGACACCCTCGGTGACCGGTTCGAGCAGGTCAGCAGCGCCGCGCTGCGCTACTCGATGAGGTTGGACCCGGAGGACGCCCGGCGTGTGGTCGGGATGGGGCCTGCCGGGCACCACGGGCCGGCAGGAGCCGTTCCGGACGGTCCCCGGCAGGTCACGGCGTCGTTCGTGGTCGCCGCCTACTCGGCGGTCTGACTACTCGGCGGTCTGACGCTTGCCCGGGCCACCCGCGACGGCCAGCAGGCCGCCGAGCAGGCCGAGGTTCTTCAGGAAATGGGTGCGCTGGGCGGCCCGGTTGGCCGGGTCCTCGTGCTCCCAGTAGGCGTGCCCGGCCACCGTCGTCGGCACCAGGTTCAACGCCAGGACCAGTGCGCTGAACCGGGGGAACCTGCCCAGCGCCATACCGAGCCCGGCGACGACCTTGAGGCCGGCGTCGATCCGGACGATCGTGGCCGGGTCGGTCGGCACCTGTTCGGGCAACTTGTCACCGGCCCGCGCCACGGCCTTCTCGACCAGCGGTGTGGCCGCCTTGATGTTCTTCTCCGGGTTGCGCAGCGTGTTGACGCCACTGACCACGAACACCGCCGCGAGCATCGGCCGGGCGAGCCTGTGCACGATCATCACATCAATTTAGTACCCGGTCCTTCGACGAACGAAAAGCTGGACGGGCACAACAGCCGGATGGGGTACCGGAGTGTCTAGGGATGTGGAGTTCGACGAGTTCGCCCGGGAACAGCTGCCCGGGCTGAGTCGGTTCGTGGCCGCCTTCACCGGTGACCGCCAACTGGCGCAGGACGTCACGCAGGACACGCTGATGCGCGCGTACCTGAAGTGGCCCCGGGTACGGGCGGCCGACCGGCCGGACCTCTACCTGCGCCGGATGGCCGTGAACAGCTTCCGGTCCTGGCACTCCCGCTGGTACCAGCGGTCCGTGCGGCCCGTCGAACAACCCGACCCGGGCGCCGAGACCACCGATCCACTCGCACAGGTCGCCGACCGCGCCGAACTGGTCGCCCTGCTGGCCGGTCTGGGCAGGCAGCAGCGGGCGGCCATCGTGCTGCGGTTCTTCGAGGATCGGGACGACGCGGAGATCGCCGAGGTGCTCGGCTGCTCGCCGGGCACCGTGCGCGGCTACGTCTCCCGCGGACTGGCCACGCTCCGCATCCGGATCCAGGAGGACTCGGAAACCCAGCCGATCAAGGAGGTGCCGGCGTCATGAACGAACTGGACGGCCTGCGTGACGTGCTGAGCCGGCGGGCGGACCTCGCACCCGATCCGGACACCGTGCTGCCCGCCGTGCACCGGAAGATCCGCAGGCGGCGCAACCGCAGGCGGGCCGCGGGCGTCGCCGGTGCCGTCGCGGTGACCGTGGCCGGGCTGACCGTCGCCTCCACCCTCCTGCACTCGCCGACGACCACCAGTGCGCTGACCGTGGCCACGCCGCTGGGCAGGCCGATCATGCCGTTCACGGTGAGCCACCCGCCGGCCGGCTATCGCGAGATCGGCTGGGCGTACGACGCCGGTGTCTGGACCGCCGACTACCAGGACGCGAACGGCTCACCGATCGTGGAGGTGCAGGTCGGCGGCACCGACTCGACGTACGGCGTCACCGGCGGTACCGACGTGGAGTTGCACGGCCTGCGCGCCACGTTCGGCCACCGGCAGGACGAGCCGGTGGTCGCGTGGCGGCAGCCGGGATCCGGCGAGTGGGTCAGCGTGACCGGGCAGGGCGCCACCGTTGCCGAGGACACCGTGCTGGCGTTCGCCCGGTCGGTGTCGTTCACGCGGTCCGCCCCGCGGTCGATGATGCGACTGGACGAGGTGCCCAGCGGGTGGGGCGTCCAGACGTGGGCGGCGCAATGGAACTCACTGCCGGACGAGACGGCCGTGCTGTGTCCGACGGACCTGCCGGGCGACACCACCGACCCGTGTGTCCGGGTCACCGTCGGTACGGTGTCGCAGGACGGCCGGCCGGCCGGGCCGAGCAATCCGAAAACCAGCCCGTACCGGGTGGAACGGCACGTGGGCTCGCACTGGGTGGACGCGACCAGCGTGTCCGCCGACCACGATCTGGTGCGGCGGATGGCCCAGGGCGTCGAAATCTTCTGACCGGCGTCAGCCCAACAGCGCGTCCACGAAGGCACCCGGCTCGAACGGCGCCAGGTCGTCCGGGCCCTCGCCGAGGCCGACCAGCTTCACCGGGACGTCCAGCTCGCGCTGCACCTGGAAGACGATGCCGCCCTTGGCGGTGCCGTCCAGTTTGGTCAGCGCGATGCCCGTCACGTCGATGATGTCGGCGAACACCCGGGCCTGGGTGAGACCGTTCTGGCCGGTGGTGGCGTCCAGCACCAGCAGCACCTCGTCCACCTTGGCCTGCTTCTCCACCACGCGCTTGACCTTGCCCAGCTCGTCCATCAGGCCGGTCTTGGTGTGCAGGCGGCCTGCCGTGTCGATGACGACCGTGTCCACCTTGGCCTCGACACCCCGTTTGACGGCGTCGAACGCGACGGCAGCCGGGTCGGCGCCCTCCTTGCCGCGCACCACTTCGGCGCCCACCCGGTGTGCCCAGGTCTCCAGCTGGTCGGCGGCCGCGGCGCGGAACGTGTCGGCGGCGCCGAGCAGCACCCGCCGCCCGTCGGCGACCAGCACCCGGGCGAGCTTGCCGGTGGTGGTCGTCTTGCCGGTGCCGTTCACCCCGGCCACCAGCACGACGGCCGGG
>DASZXM010000091.1:0-2035 GCA_035546415.1 Pseudonocardiaceae bacterium | reverse complement strand
GGCCAGACCTGGAGGGGTTCGGCGACCGGACGGTCCGGTTCGTTGACACCCGCCATGTCACCGCGCAGCACCCTGGCCTGCAACTCGCGCAGCGACGGACCCGGTTCCACACCCAGTTCGCGGACCAGCGCGGCACGGGCGTCGCCGTACGCGGCCAGAGCGCCGACCGAGTCGCCGATGCCGCACAGTGCGCGCATCAGCAGCAGGTACAGCCGTTCCCGCACCGGGTACTCGGCGATCAGCCTGCGCAGTTCGGGCACCACGTCCGCGCGGGACTCGACGCGCAACTCGGCGTCGATGCAGTCCTCGTACGCGGTGATCCGCATCTCCTCCCACAGCTGTGCCTCGGTGACCAGCACACCCGCGCCGGACGAGCCGACGTCGGGAAACGCGTTGCCACGCCACAACCGCAGCGCGTCGCGCAGTGCGGCCGCGGCCGCCACGTCGTCGCCGGCGCTCGCCGCCGCCCTGCCGGTCAGGATGAGCCGTTCGAACTGGAACAGATCGCACTCGTCGGCGGCCAGCCGCAACTGGTAGCCACCGGAGTCGAACCGCAGCCGCTCCGCTCCGGACGGAGTGGCGCTGTCCAGCACGGACCGCAGTGTGGACACGTAGTTGTGCAGGTTCGCCAGGCCGGACTGGGGTGGACGTTCGCCCCACAGCGCGTCCAGCAGCTGTGTCGGGGCGATGGCTCTGCCGCGCCGGATGGCCAGCAACGCCAACAGTGTGGTCGGCTTTCCCCGTGGGACAGGGACTTCCCGGCCATCGTCGGACCGCACGACCAGCGGACCCAGAATGTCCAGTCTCATATGGTGGCAACGCTCTTGATCCGGCGAATGGGATGAGGTTACCCCGCGCCGCGCGGCGTTGTCCGGGCTTCCGGCAAAGCTGTGCCAACAGTGTCGGAATGTCGCTGGACCGCGACGCCACGTGACTGGTAACTCCTGTGCATGACACAGCTCCATCGCGCCAAAGCTCGCCATTTCCATGCGCTGCACCACGGGGAGTCGGCGTTGGCGCTGGCCAACGCGTGGGACGTCGCGAGTGCGCGGCTGGTCGAGCAGGCGGGTGGGCAGGCCGTCGCGACGACGAGCGCGGGCATCGCGTGGAGCCTGGCCGCCGCCGACGGCGACCGGTCGGCCCGTGACCGCGCGCTGGACCTGATCGCCAGGGTCGTCGCGGCCGTGGACGTTCCGGTGACGGCGGACATCGAGAGCGGGTTCGCCAGTAACCCTGATGGTGTCGCGGAAACGATCCGGCACGTGCTGGCGGCCGGGGCGGTCGGCGTCACCCTCAAGGACGTCGGCTCCGCGGCGCGCACACCACTGCGGCCGACGGGTGACCAGGCGGAGCGGATCGCGGCGGCGAGGGCGGCTGCCGACGCCGTGGACATCCCGTTGTTCGTCAACGCGCGGATCGACGTGTTCGTGCGCGAGGTCGGCGCGCCGGACGCACGGCTGTCCGCGACGCTGGAGCGGGCGGCCGCCTACCTCGCGGCGGGCGCGGACGGCATCTTCGTGCCCGGAGTCGTCGACCCGCCGACCATTTCCGCGCTCGTGGCGCGGATTCCGGCACCGGTGAGCATCCTCGCCGGACCGGGCGCGCCGGGCATCGACGAGTTGGCCGCGCTCGGCGTGGCCCGGGTGAGCATCGGCTCGGCGATCGCGGACGCCGCGTGCGGCATCAGCCGGTTGCCGGGCGAACGGCAACCACCCGCACCCTGGTTCACTCGAAAGGACGCTGGACCGGTACAGCGCAGTTGATCAGTGCGTTCCGGTATCAGACCGGACCGCATCGCCTCCTGTTGTCATCACCGCCGGCCGGCACGGCCGACAGCTAGGAGGAAAATCCCATGTCCACCCCTGCCAGACGCAGGGTTGCCCGCTACGGATGGGTTCCGGACCTGCCCGACGCGCGCGACCATCTGTTCAGCGCACCGCACATCGCTCTCGCCGCGCTGCCGCCGTCGGTCGACCTGAGCGGCGGCCTGCCGGACTGCTACGACCAGGGCCAGATCGGCAGCTGCACGGCGAAC
>DASZXM010000090.1:0-2734 GCA_035546415.1 Pseudonocardiaceae bacterium | reverse complement strand
TCAACCCGGTCTACGACGTGCACCGGCTGGGGATCTTCTTCACCGCCACCCCGCGGCACGCCGACATTCTGCTGGTCACCGGTGCCGGAGCCCGCGGCATGGTGCAGCCCTTGGCGCGCACGCTGGAGGCGATGCCGCAGCCGGTCGTGGTGATCGCGGTGGGCACGGATGCGATCAGCGGCGGTCTGGTCTCACCCTCGTATGCCACCTCCGAGGGAGTCGGGCATCAGGTGCCGGTGGACGTGTGGGTGCCGGGATCGCCGGCCAGCCCGTTCGCGATCCTGCACGGCATCCTGCTCGCCCTTGACCGTATCCCCACCCGACGGTCGGAGGTGCCGGTATGACCGCCACGTTCCTGGTCGTCGGCTTGGCCGTGCTCGCCGCGGCCACCCTGGTCGATCTCGTGGTCGGGGTCCGCACCACGGCGGGGCGACTGGCTCCGCACCTACTGTGCTCCGTCGCGGCGGTGCTGCTGGTGATCGCCGGGCTGCGGGCCACCCTCGGCGCTCCGGCCCGGGTGAGCCTGGACGACTGGCTCGCGTTCGGCAACGCCGGACTCACTCTGGACGCCCTGTCCGGGCTGTTCCTGACCATCGCCAGCGCGGTCGCTGTCCCCGTTGCGCTGGTGTTCGCGTCCTGGTCCCGCTCGACCGAGCGGCTGCGCCGACGGGGCCTGGGTGCGCTGCACGCGCTCACCCTTGCCGCGGTCGCAGTAATCGTTACCGCGGACAACGCGTTCGTGTTCTTCTTCGCCTGGGAAAGCCTGACCGTCCTGTTCTACCTGCTGGCCGGGTTCGCCCGACACCGTCCCGGCCGGGCACGGGCCAGCGTGCTGACCATCGGCGTCAGCAAGTCCGGCGGCGCGGCGTTGCTGCTCGGGCTGCTGTTGTTGGCCACCACCGCGCACTCCTACCGGCTAGCCGACTTCACCCCTGTCCACAGTGGAGTCGTACATGGTGCGGGGTACGGATTGTTGTTGCTGGCGTTCGCCGCGAAGGTCGGTCTGGTTCCGGTGCAGACCTGGATGCCGGAGGGCTATGCCGCCGCACCCGGCCCGGCGCGGGCGCTGATGGCCGGGGTGGCCGCCCTGGTTGGGTTCTACGGCATGTGGCGCACCCTGGCGCTGCTCGGCGCCCCGCCGCTGTGGCTGATCATCGTGGTGCTGCTGCTGGGTGGATTCACCGCGCTGCTGGGCATCGCGCACACCACCGTGCAGCAGGACCTGCGCCGGGTGATCGCCTATTCCAGCGTGGAGAACGCCGGCCTGATCGTCACCGGCTTCGGTGTCGCCCTGGTCGGCGCCGCCGCCCATCTACCGGCGTTGCAGGCCGCCGGGCTGCTGGCCGCCACGTTGCAGGCCATCGCCCACGCGGTCGCCAAGTCCGCGCTGTTCTCGGCCACTGCGACCTTCGAGGTCGCCCAGGGCACCACGACCTTGGACGACCTGCGCGGGCTGGGCCGGCGGATGCCGTTCTCCGGCGCCGCGTTCGGCCTCGGCGCGCTCACCCTGGCCGGGCTGCCCCCTACCGCGGGGTTCGTGTCCGAATGGTTCCTGCTCGAAGCGCTCATGCAGCAGTTCCGCCTGTCCGGGCTGGGTTACCGGCTCCCGCTGGCCATCGCGGGGGCGCTGGTCGCGTTGACCGCAGGATTCGCCGCGGTCGCCTTCGTGCGCGTGCTCGGTTTGGTCGTGCTCGGCACCGGTGACAACGGGGCCGAGCCTCGGACGGACGCCGGCCCGGCCGGGCGGGCCGGGCTCGTGGTGCTCGCCGCTGGGTGCCTGGCCTTGGCCGCCCTCACCCCGCTGGAAATCCAGTTGATCGCCCGGGGGTTGTCCGGGCTCGTGCCGGCCGGTGTCACCGGCCAGGCGAGCGGGGCGAACTGGGTGCTCGGTCCGGTGTTCGCTGACTTCTCCGTGCTGTCCCCGTCGTGGCTGGCCATCGAGTTGCCCACCGCGGCGCTCGTCGTGCTGCTGCTGGCCTGGTGGGCCTCGGCCAGGCGGATGTTCGCGGTGCGCCGGGTACCGGCGTGGCGTTCGGCCACCGGAGGCGTCACGGGCCAGGACCGCTACACCCCGTTCGGCTACGCCAACCCCACCCGCCGGGTGCTGGCCTCGGTGCTGCTTACCCGGGCACGCGTGCGACAACTGGAACACATCCCCGACCACGCCCGCAGCGAGATCGATCCGCAGGTCAGCGAGCACCCCACCGCCCAACTCGGCTACACCGTGGATGTGGTCGAGCTGGTCGACCGGTTCGGCTACCGGCCGCTGGTCAAGCCCCTGCGGGCGCTGGCCACCGCGGCCACCCGGTTGCAGTCGGGACGCCTGGACGCCTACCTGACCTACATGCTCATCACGCTGGTGGCCCTGCTCGCGGTGGTGACCGCCCTGATTTGACCTCGACCACCTTACCTGCCCGGAAAGGGAGCGCGCCGTGTTCGCCAGCACCGAGGAGATCCTGGCCTTCATCCGCGACGAGGACGTGCGGTTCATCGACGTCCGGTTCTGCGACCTGCCCGGGATCATGCAGCACTTCACCGTCCCCGCCGTCTCTTGGGACGCCGAGGCCATCGCGGGTGGTGTCGCGTTCGACGGGTCGTCGGTGCGCGGGTTCCAGGCCATCCACGAGTCGGACATGCTGCTGTTGCCCGACATCGCCACCGCCCGGGTCGATCCGTTCCGTACAGAGAAGACCCTGATGTTGAACTTCTTCGTGCACGATCCGGTCACCCGCGA